>CANJQI010000035.1 GCA_947476215.1 Betaproteobacteria bacterium | reverse complement strand
GTCTACCTCAACAGCGATATCACGCCGCACCTGGGGCTGCCTGGAAAACTCCCGATAACACACCAATTTTTTATCTAATATTGTTTCTAGATAAACCTCATAACATATTGGTGAATATGGTAAATTGTACCTCTGGTTTAATCGTGGATGTAACTCACCCAGCCACCCAAACTGAGTCCCATTCAAGGTCAATTGGGCAGTCCTACCGGGGTGCAGGGCGGGATGCTGAGCCGCCTCGAACCTAACCTTTACCGGCGCAAGCAATGCCTCCAGATCGGACTTTACATCGTAGAAGTCGACCTTACGCTTCGCTGCCCCCCACTGCTCCGATACCACCTCACCGTAAGCGATTCCGCCGAGCACCGGGCGCTGACTGTACCCCTCTGGACTACGCGCATAGCAACGACCGACTTCGAACAACCGCACGCGCTCCTGCTGACGGCTGAGATTGAGTTTGAGACAGTCGACCAAGCTACCGATCAGGCTGGATCGCATCACACTGAACTGCGCGGCGATCGGGTTGACCACCGTTACCGGATCACTATTGGCGCAAAAGTCGGTTTCCCACTGCCGGTCAACAAAACTGTAGCTGACTATCTCCTGGTAGTCGCGCGCAACAAGAGCGGTGCGCAACATGCGAATCGATGCGCACGTCTCGCTTGCGAGCAGCATGACTGCCGCTCCAACCGGCTGCTTTGCGGGTACGCGGTCGTAGCCGTAGACGCGCGCGACTTCCTCGATCAGGTCTTCCTCGATCGCAATGTCAAAGCGGTAACTGGGCGGCGTCACGAGGAATTCGTCACCCCGCTCCTCAAATTCAAACCCGAGACGGCGGAACAGTCCGGCAATCTGGCTGCCTTCGATATCCATGCCCAACAGACGGTTTGCCCGCATAACGCGCAGTCGCACGGGTGATCGCGCCGGCAAGGTGTCGCTGGCTTCGCACACTTCCCCCGGGCTGCCGCCACAAATTTCCATTACCAATTGCGTGGCGCGCTCCAGCGCCTGCCGTGTGGCGCCAAAATCCACACCGCGCTCAAAGCGGTATGAAGAATCGGATCCAAAACCTAAAACTCTAGACTTGCCGGCAATAACGGCAGGATTGAAAAAAGCGCTTTCCAGCAGGATATCCCGCGTAGTCAAGCTCACCGCACTGTCCATGCCGCCCATAATGCCGGCCAGGGCAATAGGCTTGTTGTCATCGGCGATCAGCAGCAGGCCGGGATCAAGCGCAATTTCCTGCTCATTGAGCAGCTTCAGTTTTTCGTCCTTGCGCCCGAATCGAACGTGGATTCCGCCACCAATGCACGACAAGTCGAACGCGTGCAAAGGCTGCCCCGATTCGAGCATGACATAATTGGTCACATCGACGATGGCGCTGATGCTGCGCAATCCGCTGCACTCCAGACGCCGAACCATCCAGCGCGGCGTCGCGGCCTGCGCATTGACACCGCGCAGAATACGTCCGCAGTAGCGCGGACATGCCGTTTTATCTTCAAGAGTGATGTCGATGCGGTCGGATATTTTCGGCGCCACTGATGCGGAAACCGGCGTGAGCACGCTGCCCGTGACCGCCGCGACTTCGCGCGCCACACCAAGTATGCTCAAGCAGTCGCCGCGATTGGGCGTCGGCTTGGTGGTGAACACCTGGTCGTCGAGTTCAAGATAGGCCCGGATATCGGTGCCGATCGGCGCATCCGCAGGCAATATCAGCAAGCCCGCCGCATCGTCGGCTATGCCCAGCTCCTTGGCGGAACACAGCATACCGCTGGATTCTACGCCGCGCACTTTGGCCTTCTTGATTTCCATGCCCGGCAACTTTGCACCAACCTGTGCCAGCGGCACACGGATACCGGCACGCACGTTGGGAGCACCGCACACGATTTGCAGGGCCTCACCACCGGCATTGACCCTGCACACGGTGAGGCGATCGGCATCGGGATGCTTCTGCGTGTCCACGACTTCCGCGATCACGACCTGGCTGAATGGCGGTGCCACGGGCTCGACAGTTTCAACTTCGAGCCCGGACATCGTTAACGAATCCGCGAGCTCACGGGTTGTGAGCGGTGGGTTGACGAAGGTGCGCAGCCAGTTTTCGGAAAACTTCAATTGAACTGCCTCAAAAAACGCAGATCGTTCTCGAAGAACAACCGCAGATCGTTGACACCGTATCTCAGCATCGTCAAGCGATCAGGGCCCAGGCCGAAGGCGAAACCTTGATACCTTTCGCTGTCTATGTTGACATTCCTCAACACGTTGGGATGCACCATGCCGCAACCGCCGATTTCGAGCCAGCCATCGCCGAAACTCATGTCGATCTCAGCGGACGGCTCAGTAAACGGGAAGAACGATGGACGAAAGCGCACTTTCAGATCGTCGCGCTCGAAGAATCGGCGCAGGAAATCGGCAATCACGCCCTTCAAGTCGGCGAAACTGACCTGCCCGTCTATCCACAGCCCTTCGATCTGGTGAAACATCGGCGAGTGCGTCGCGTCCGAGTCGACGCGGTATACGCGCCCCGGCGCGATGATCTTTATGGGGGGGGGGTGCTGCTCCATGTAGCGAATCTGGATAGGCGACGTGTGCGTGCGCAGCAGGTTCTTTGCATCGTCGACATAGAAGGTGTCGTGCATGGACCGCGCGGGATGATTTTCGGGCTGGTTCAGCGCGGTGAAGTTGTAATAATCGGACTCGATTTCGGGGCCGTCAGCGACTTCGAATCCGAGCGAATGGAACAAATCCTCAATGCGCTGCAGGGTACGGGTAACGGGATGCAGCCCGCCCCTGCCCGAACCGCGCCCGGGCAACGTTACGTCCAGCGCTTCCTGCGCGAGTTGAGCATCCAGCTGGTCGGCTTGTATTTTTTCGCGTCTCGCCGCTAGCGCCGCCTCCAATTGTTCCTTGGCGGCATTGATGCGCGCGCCCATCGCCGGCCGTTCGCCCGCAGGCAGCTTGCCCAAACCCTTCAACAGGCCGGTGAGCGCCCCTGATTTGCCGAGATAGCGGGCCTTGTCCTGCTCGAGCTGAGTCGCGTCGGTGACGGCGGCAAAGGTCTGCAGCGCTTCCTGAACAATGGTATCGAGATTTTCCATCGGTTCATCGTGTAGAAAAAAAAGAGGCTAGCGCGCCGTATCGGGCGCTGCCTCTCTCCGTCACGATGTCTGTCTAGACGCCGAGGCTCGCCTTGGCTTTTTCCACAAACCTGCTAAACGCGGGCTTGTCCAGCACCGCTATATCCGCGAGCACCTTGCGATCAACGGTGACCATCGCTTTTTTCAGACCGTTCATGAACACGCTGTAGGAAAGCCCATGCTCGCGCACAGCCGCATTAATACGTGTAATCCACAAGCTGCGGAAATCGCGTTTCTTGTTGCGGCGGTCACGGTACGCGTACTGACCCGCGCGCATAACCGCCTCGTTGGCGACACGGAATACATTGTTGCGACGGCCGCGGAATCCCTTGGCGCGTGCGATGACTTTTTTGTGACTGGCGCGTGCGGTGACGCCACGTTTGACTCTAGGCATGGCTGTTCTCCTTACGCGTAGGGAAGCATGGCGCGAACAGACTGCTTGTCGCTCTCATGCACACTGGTTGCACCGCGCAACTGACGCTTGCGCTTGGTGGTTTTCTTGGTCAGGATATGACGCTTGAAAGCGCTGCCACGTTTAATGTGGCCACTGCCGCTGATCCTGAAGCGCTTTTTGGCGCCACTCTTGGTCTTCATCTTGGGCATATCTGCTCCATTTTTTAACATAGCGCCGGGTGCCTCCCATCGGGAAGTCTTCGGGAACCCGGACAACTACTTCTGACTGCAACTACTTTTTTTCGGCTTCCGCGGCGACGGGTGTCGTGTCACCTTCCGGCTTTGCCACAGCGGCCGCGGGTTTCGCCCCTTCCTTGGGAACCGCTTTCTTTTTCGCTACCACCGGCACCACCGCCTTTTTCGGCGCCAGCACCATGACCATCTGCCGCCCTTCCATCTTCGGAAACTGCTCAACCACGCTATGTGGTTCGAGTTCGTTTCTGATCCGCTCTATCAGCCGGTAACCGAATTCCTGGTGCGCCATCTCTCGACCTCGATAGCGCAACGTCACCTTGCACTTGTCTCCCTCTTCAAGGAATCGCGTCAGATTACGCAATTTGATCTTGTAGTCGCCATCATCGGTGCTGGGGCGAAACTTGACCTCCTTGACGATGATCTGCTTCTGCTTGAGCTTCGCTTCGTGCCGCTTCTTGCTCTCACGGTACTTGAACTTACCGTAGTCCATGATTCGGCAGACCGGCGGCACTGCCGTCGGCGCAATTTCAACCAGATCCAACTCGGCTGCTTCTGCCTGCGCATTGGCCGACACGATGCTGACTATTCCGATCTGCTCGCTATTCGGGCCGATCAGCCTGACTTCAGGCACGTTTATCTCGCCGTTTATTCGCGGCTCTTTTTCCTGAGCGATACAAAAACCCCGCTATATCAAAAAGTTATGCCGCACACCCCAGCACTTGCGCCTCCTGTAACAGGCGCTCGATGAAGACTTGGATCGGCATCTGGCCGAGGTCTACACCGGTGCGGGTCCGCACGGCAACGGTCTGCGATGCCATCTCTTTGTCACCTGCGATGACTTGATAAGGCAACTTTTGCAGACTATGTTCACGGATTTTATAGGTTATTTTCTCATTTCTCAAGTCGGCCTCGGCACGCAGCCCGGCTTGCTTGAACTGGCGTAGGACCTGAAGCGCATAATCGGCCTGCTTGTCGGTGATATTCAGGATCATGACTTGCACCGGCGCCAGCCACAGCGGCAGAGCCCCTGCATAGTTTTCGATCAGGATCCCGATGAATCGCTCCATCGAACCGACGATGGCCCGATGCAGCATGACCGGCGTCCTGCGCACGTTATCTTCCGCGACATATTCTGCACCCAGCCGCCCGGGCATAGAGAAATCCACCTGTATCGTGCCGCACTGCCATACGCGACCTATCGAGTCCTTGAGCGAAAATTCAATCTTGGGTCCGTAAAACGCGCCCTCGCCGGGCAACCGCTCCCACACAACACCTTTATGGTCGAGTGCATCCGACAGCGCCTTTTCAGCCACATCCCAGGTTTCATCCGAGCCGACACGCTTGGCGGGCCGCGTAGAAAGCTTGTAGATGATCTCCTCAAAACCGAAATCCCGGTAGACGTTTATCAACAGATCGATAAACTTTGCAACCTCCGGTTGTATTTGCGCCTCGGTGCAGAATATGTGTCCATCATCCTGCGTGAATCCGCGCACGCGCATGATCCCGTGTAAAGCCCCCGACGGCTCATTACGGTGACAGGCGCCGAATTCACCGAGCCGCAGCGGCAGTTCGCGATAGCTATGCAGGCCCACGTTATATATCTGCACATGTCCCGGACAGTTCATCGGCTTGATCGCATAATCGCGATTTTCGCTGGCCGTGGTAAACATGTTTTCCTTGTAATTCTCCCAGTGACCGGATTTCTCCCACAATGACCGGTCAAGTATCTGCGGGCAGCGGACCTCCTGATAGCCGTTGTCCTGATACACCCGCCGCATGTATTGCTCGACTTGCTGCCATACCGTCCAGCCGTGCGGATGCCAGAACACCAGTCCCGGCGCTTCGTCCTGCATATGAAACAGGCCGAGCTGTTTCGCAAGCCGGCGGTGATCGCGCTTTTCGGCCTCTTCGACCATGTGCAGGTAGGCTTCCTGGTCTTCCTTCTTCGCCCACGCGGTGCCGTAAATACGCTGCAACATTTCATTCTTCGAGTCGCCGCGCCAATAAGCCCCCGCGACTTTGGTCAGCTTGAACACCTTGAGCTTGCCGGTGGAGGGTACGTGCGGACCGCGGCAAAGATCAATGAAATCACCCTCGCGGTACAGGGATACATCATCGCCCGCGGGTATCGATGCGATGATTTCAGCTTTGTAATGCTCACCTATCGACTTGAAAAAGTCGACCGCTTTGTCGCGCGGCCACACTTCGCGCGTGACCGGAATGTCGCGCTTGGCGAGCTCGGCCATGCGCTTTTCGATAGCCGTCAGATCATCCGGTGTGAACGGGCGCTTGAAGGAAAAATCGTAATAGAACCCATTTTCAATAACGGGGCCTATGGTTACTTGCGCATCCGGGAACAGTTCCTTGACGGCGTAAGCAAGCAAGTGCGCCATCGAATGGCGTATGAGTTCCAAGCCGGCCCCATCCTTGTCGGTCACGATGGCGACATCGCTATCGCGTTCGATCACGAATGAGGTATCGACCAGCTTTCCATCGACCTTGCCGGCAAGCGCGGCCTTGGCGAGACCAGGGCCGATCGCAGCGGCGACTTCGGCAACTGACACCGGTTTTTCAAACGGTCGGACCGAACCGTCCGGAAGCTTAATATTGACCATATTGAGAATACCCAACGCAGAAATAAAAAATGCGGACTAGCCGCACTTTTTCAGATCGTAGACGAAACCGCGACTAGCAAGGTGGTGTAGTGGTGCCTCTGATAGTTCGCGGTGTCATAACGCTGCCTTCCCGTCTTTCGCGTCATTGCACAATATCGTTGGTAGGCGCGATTGGATTCGAACCAACGACCCCCACCATGTCAAGGTGGTGCTCTAACCAACTGAGCTACGCGCCTGTAAAACAGTGATTCTACCCGTTTCAAGCCAGTGATTCAAATAAATCATGGCCTTGCGCAATTTCCCGACGAGTTGCCGCTGGTTCAGCTTCGCACTATATTGCACTGAATGAATACGCCGGACCCGATGCCACCGACAAGAACGACCATGCATGCACGCGTGATACCCATACACATCATAGTACGGCATAAATACTGCGGCATCAGGATAGTTGCCCACGTAGGCTGCGCGCGGAACCGATGGCAGGATATATCCGTGGGGCAACACGCCACCGGACCGCGCACGCGCGCAGTTTGGCGCGGAATTCAATGCAACATCGCCCGCCGCGGCATTTTCAGCCGGTGCAAGTCCGTACGGCGCCCTGGGCATGGCGGGCAATGTGTGGCAATGGGTCAGCAGCGCGTACCGTCCTTACCCGTACGACGCCCATGATGGACGCGAGGATCTGAAAGCCGGGCCGGTGCGCTCAACCCGCGGCGACGGTCACGACAGCCCGGCGCATGAAGTAACCACCACGCAACGCGGTCGAACCCTGTCGCGCAATCCGCGCTCCGGCCACCATAACATCGGGTTTCGATGCGCGAAATGAAAACATCTTCAACGCCACTAAGTCCGACTGAATGCCACTCAAGGTTGCCCGCATAAATGCGCAGGTAATTCCGCCGTTATGGTTTTCTTGGCGCCCTGGGCGGTATAGCCATTGATGTCATATCTACGATGAGCCCCCTCGCCTCGCAGCACTCGCCACGCCGGGCACCTCCCGTATCAGCGCCAGCACCCGCTGCAGTTCATTGAGATGATTGATTTCAACAGTGAGGTGCATGCGTGCCTGCGTGCTACGGCTGGCGGTATTGGTCGCGGTGACGTTGATGCGCTCGCGAGACAGAATCTCGGTGATGTCGCGCAGCAGGCCGGTGCGGTCATACGCTTCAATCACGATATCGACGGGGAAGACCGCACTGTGGGAGGCACCCCATGCCGCATCGACGAGGCGCTCGGTCGGAAGCCGTGCAACATTCTCGCAGTTCCTGCGATGTATCGTCACGCCGCGCCCGCGCGAGACGAAACCGATGATGGCGTCCGGCGGCGCGGGCTTGCAACATTTGGCGGTCACCGTCAGAAGCTTGTCGACCCCCACGATCAGAATACCGCCACCCGGTGCACGAGGTTTGCCAAGAACAGGTTGCTCGTACACCGGTTCGGAGGGCGCATCATCCGCGTGCAGCACCGACTGAATGGCTCCGGAACCGATTTCACCTCGTGCCACTTCAACCAGGAAATCATCAAGCTTTTCAAACTTGAACCGCTGCGCCAGCCTCTCGAGATTGACGGCAGTCATGCCGCCGCGTTGCAGTTCCTTGTCGAGGATTTCGCGGCCCTGCGCCACCGAAGACTCGTAGTTCAGGCGATTGAACCACTGCCTGATCTTGCCACGCGCGCCGGCGCTCTTGGTGTAGCCCAGCGCGGGATTCATCCAGTCACGGCTTGGACCGCCTTGCTTGGCTGTCACGATTTCGACTTGCTGGCCATTGGCCAGCGGCGTGTTGAGTGGCACCATTGCACCATTGACTCGTGCGCCGCGGCATCGATGCCCCAGATCGGTATGCACGTGATAGGCGAAATCGATGGGAGTGGCATCGCGGGGCAGATCGATGACCCGTCCCTGCGGCGTCAGAACATATATCGTATCGGCAAACAACCCGGCCCCAAATCGCGTAGCGGTCTCGCCGGCGCGTGAGACTTCGTTTCTCCACGCGACAATCTGCCGCAGCCAAGCGATCTTCGCATCATAAACTGCGTCGCGGCGCGCGCCTGCCGTAACGCCTTCCTTGTAGCGCCAGTGCGCGGCGACACCCAGTTCGGCGTGCTGATGCATCTCAAACGTGCGGATCTGGATTTCGAGCGGTTTTCCTGCAGGACCACTGACCGCCGTGTGCAGCGAACGGTAATTGTTGTTCTTGGGTTTGGCGATGTAGTCGTCAAATTCCTCCTGCAACGGCGTCCACAGGTTATGCACCATGCCGAGCACCGCATAGCAGTCGCTTACGCTTTCAACCAGCACGCGCACCGCACGCACGTCATAAAGCGCATCGAAATCGACGGCTTTTCGGCGCATCTTGTTGTAGATGCTGTAAATATGCTTCGGACGTCCGCTGATCTCGGCCTTGATACCGGCGCGCGCCAGTTCATCGCGCAACACGGAAATCGCGGATGCTATGTATTGCTCGCGGCTTGCACGCTTTTCGTCGAGCTGGGCCGCGATACGCCGGTAGGCATGCGGTTCCAGGATGCGTAATGCGAGGTCTTCCAATTCCCACTTGATCTGCCATACGCCCAGGCGATTGGCGAGCGGCGCGAATATATCGAGCGCCAGCCGCGCCGCGTCATTGCGTACCTGTGGATCTTCGCACCTGACCGCGTAACGCATGGTCTGCGTATGATCAGCGAGTTTGGCCAGCACCACGCGCATATCCTGCGCCATCGCCAGCAGCATCTTGCGCAACCCCTCGTGTTGCGCGGCCTGAGCGCCCGTGCCGGCCGCGCGCGCACTCACGCCCTCTATCATCGCCATGCGCGCCACGCCCTGCGCAAGCTCGGTGACGCGCGCGCCGAATTTTTCGCGTAGCGCGGATACCGCCGCGTCCGACTCGACAAAATACGCCAACATGCTCGCCGCCAGGCATTCGGCATCGACTCGGAATTCACGCAGGATAGCTACGGTGGCGATCGCATGCGCCGACAATACTTCACCGTTTCTCAGCGTGAGTTTGGCAGCCCGCACTTCCATCCATGCGAGCGCACGAGTGATCAGTGCCGCGTCCGCGTCGTCAAAGCCGGCAACCAGCACCGCCCGCAATTCGGCAATCTGGTTGTCGCGATCCGGAGTAACGAGATCCAGAGGCAATGCACGTTCCATGCATCAACTCCGCTGTCCGAGATTGCGATATTGCAGCAACAAAATATAACCACCCCACGCCATTGCCAGCAACATGATCAGGTTGCCGGAAACATTCGCAAGAATTGCGATCTTTTTTTCATGAAAAATCAGCCCGAGATCAAGCAAAATATTTGCCCAATCGTGAGTCTCCGGCACGTCCTGACTGTGCCCGGTCAACAACTGCAATTGCAGATCGCGTGCATCATTGATGTAAGGCACAAGGTCCTTGAGACTCTGGCCCAGCCACCACAGCCCGACCGAACCGCCGAAATTGTCGTGATTCTTCAATACCAGGGCGAGGACCACGATCGCCGGCATCAATAGCTGCCCCAGACTGCCGCCCAGCACATGCATGAACTGACCGAAAGGCATGAATATCATATGCCCTGCTTCGTGGAATACGAGGTTGACCCTGTGCATGAATGAGTTGCCGATATCGTTGCTGCGGAAATCCAGGGCCATGAAATACCAGCCCCACACGAAAAAGAATACGAACAATGCGACACGCCCCCAGAAAATAATCGGATCGGTTTCCGGTTCGACATGTATAAGACGCGCCGCGATCTCACCCATGGCATTCGCGTTGCCTGCGTCCTCCCGAACTTCTTCCCGGGGCAGACGCGCCACGCCCAACGTACGGCTCACCCATTTGGCAAATACCAGTCCACACGCCGGACAAATGCCAGGGTCCGAGCGGTCGTCGCGGCCACGTTCAACGCCGCATTTGGGACATTTTTTATACATATTTGCTGTGATCGCCATTAAGTTGCGTTGACCAGTTCATACACTATCACGCACATAACCTTTTGTTAAATATGGATTTATCTCGCACCTCCTTTTCGGTCTGCTACTCGCCACAGAGTAGGATGCGAAAAGTCGCGCATTTTCTGTTGAATAAGTCACGGATGTGGGGGGATAATCATGTCGCACATTGCAATGCTGGCACTGGCTTAAGAAGTGCGGTGGCACGTCTCCACAACGAGGGGAATATCATGCAGGCACTGCGTTTAACGATACTCATCACCGCAGCCATGGTAAATGCCGGAATGGTTGTATCCAACTCGACGGCGCAGGATTACGCCCCCTCGGTCAGGCCCGCCGAATCGCAGTCCACAGGTAGCCCCACGATAGAATCGCTGGGGGCGAGATTTAGCGAAAAGTCCTTGGGACTTAAAGCGCCGTTCCCACGCAACACGGAGGGCATTGCACTACCTTTCGGCATGAATTACAGCAGAGACTCCAAGAGCCTGCTGCTTTCGATAGACCCCAAAAACGACTGGGGCATAGGCCTGAACCTGGATGTCAATTCATCGCGTTCGGTTGAGTTGGCGCCGTCCATACCCACGCTCGGTCTGCAGCCCAAACGCACGCCAGGGTTGATGCTGCAGAAAAAGTTCTAAGAGACAGTAACCGGTATTCGTCTGTGACCTCGCACGAGGTCCTTTTTATTTTGAATTCTCCATTCCACATGGCGTTACGGCACTTCGTCGTCGAGTAAATCCGGATTGGCCGGCGGCGCGTGCCAATAGCGCCGATACAGCCCGCGGTAGCGCTGCACACCGACTTCACCGCCAGCACCGACGCTGACGATCAGCGCGCCGTCGTGGTCGGTACGAAAGATACGGCTGCCAAGTGCGCGATAGCGGTCCAGCACTTCGTCTTTGGGATGTCCGAAGCGATTCCGATACCCGGCTGCCACGAGCGCAATATCGGGGTTCACCTGCGCCAGAAATTCCGGTGACGAGGACGTTCGGCTGCCGTGATGCGGCACCAGCATGACCTGCGCATGCAGCTTGTCCGCGGCCGTATCCAGCAATTCACGTTCCGACTTATTTTCGATATCCGCTGTCAGCAACACAGCCGCGTGCGCCGTGCCTATGCGTATCACGCAGCCGCGGTCGTTGGTGCGAACCTTGTCCCTGGCGTAACTTTCCACGGACGGATGCAGCACTTCGAAATCAACGCCGTCCCACTGCCAGCGTTGCCCTGCTACACACCGGGACTGCACAGACGCCTGAGTTGAAATCGGATGCGTGTCAGGCATCGACGAAGACAGCCACGACACGGGCACGGCTTGCAGCACGGACAGAGCACCGCCGCTGTGGTCACTGTCGGCATGACTGACGACGAGGCCAGACAGCGATGTGACGCCACTGGCGCGCAGATAGGGAACGATAATACGATTGCCGCTATCGACCTGCGGGCCGAATGCAGGCCCCGTGTCATAGAGTAGTGCATGATTGCGCGTCTGCGCCACCACCGCCAGGCCCTGCCCAACATCGAGCACTGTCAATCGGAGATCACCATGCTCCGGTGCCGCCGGCAAGACCAGAAAAAGCGGCAGAAATCCCGCCACGCCTATCCAGCGTGCAGGAAAACCGCGCGGCAGCAGCATCCAGATTACCCCGACTGTCGCGACCGCCACCGCCCATGCCGGCGGCGCGTGCTGCTGCCACACCGCCGCCGGCAGCATGCTCATCCACTCCAGCGCGTACCCGCATGCAGCCATAACCGCGTGCGCACATTGCAGCACCAGATCGAACGGCAATACCAGGCCCGCCAGTGTCAGCGGCACGACGATCAGACTGACCACCGGAATGGCGATCGCATTCGCGAGCGGCGAAATCAGCGACACCTGCTGAAACAGTGCCAGCAGTGGCGGCACCAGGCCCAGCGTCACTGCCCATTGCACGCGTGCCCACCCGATCAGCCAATGCGGTTGTGCAATGCGCCCGCTCGAAACCAGCATGATCAGCGCCATCGCTCCAAACGACAGCCAGAAACCCGCGGACAGAACCGCCCATGGATCGATCAGCAGCACGAGTAGTAGCGCGGCGCTTAACACCAACGATGATGACGCAATTCTTCCGCTCCACAAGGCCAGTGCCACCACGGCCAGCATATAAACGGTACGTTGCGCGGGCACCGCGAAGCCCGCCAGCCATGCGTAGATCAGCGCAGCGACAAATCCAGCAACCACCGCCGCTTTGCGCGCGGGCAGGCGCAATGTCAGACGCGCACTGCGCCGCCATAAAAAATAAACCAATCCGAATGCAATTCCCGAGATCATCGTGACATGCAAACCGGAGATGCTGATCAGGTGATTAACGCCCGTGCGCGTAAAAACCTGCCACTGTGCATGTGGTATGCCGCGCTGCTCGCCGATCGCAAGCGCTATCAGCACGCCGGTATACGGCGCATCGGCAAGCGCGTTTTGTATGCGGTCGCGGGCGAATTCTCGCACTCGCTCGACCAGATACTGGGGCCGCGCCACGAAACTGGAGATGCGCCGATTGCCGCTGCCGGGCCGCACATAGCCGGTCGCGCGTATATTGCGCTCAAGCAGCAGCGCTTCGTAATCAAATCCATGCGGATTGAGCGTGCCATGCGGCTGGCGCAACCGCACCGTAAGCTGCCAGCGCTCACCGGCACGCAACTGCGGGAATGTAGCCTGCCTGCCATCGCGCGCCTGACTTCCCCACCACGACAACACGATATGAGCCGGAATCACGGCGTGCGGCGTCAACACCCGTTCCACGTCGAATTCGAAACGCAGGCTGCGCTCGTAGGGCTGCGGCAGGTTTGCCACCACGCCTACGATCTGCACATCGACGCCCTCCCACGGCCCCGGCAACTCGTCGCTCAGTCGCTGCCCCGCCAGCATGGCCGCCCACAGGAACCCGCACAGCGCGCAGAGGGTAGAGCCGGCAACGCTATGCAATAGCCGCCATTTTGCAGATGCGGGCTGCAACACGAGCAGGCACGCCAAGGCGAGCGGCGCCAACAGAAAATACCAAGTCAAGGTTGGCAGTTGCGACTGAACTTGCAGCCACCACACGCCAAGTGCAAAACAGACTATGTAAAGGCGCATGTATGGAGTTGGGCGCTAAGATTACATTCACTACAACGCACCACGGCGTTTATCGACTGACTCGCGGCACAGGCTGCGATGGTAACCACCCTACGACGCAATCAATACGTATCCGTCAGTCTTCCCGTATGCCGGCGCTCTTGATGACTTTGCCCATGCGGCTGATCTCGGATTTCACGACGATGTCGAATTCCCGTGGCGAGCTGCCGACGCTCTCCACGCCGGCGCCGAGAAGTTTCTCCTTGATATCCGCCCTGCTCAGGAACTTCACGCACTCCTCGTTCAGTCTGCTGATGATGGAGGCCGGTGTCCGTGCGGGCGCGAACAAGCCCGTTGTTTGCGCGGACTCATAACCAGGTAATGTCTCCGCCATGGCCGGCAACCCCGGCGCAAGGACCGAGGGGCGCGCCGTGGTCACCGCCAGCGCGCGCAACTTGCCGGATTTCATGTGGGGAATCACCGAAATGGCGGGCGAGAACATCATCTGCACTTCATTGGCAAGCACCGCGTTGACCGCTTGCCCGCCGCCTTTGTATGCAATTCGTACGATATGGACGCCGGCCATGGCATTGAACAACTCTGCTGCAAGGTGAGGCGATCCACCCGCACCGGCCGAAGAATAGTTAAGTTCTCCAGGTCTCGCCTTGGCGAGGGAAATCAACTCCTTAACCGTACCAGCGGCCACACCCGGATTCACCGCCAGTATGTTGGGCGAAAGCATCGCCAGCGTGATCGCGGAAAAATCCCGCACAGGATCGTACGGCGTTTTCGACATCAGCGGCCCTATCCAGTGGATGGAACTGGTCGCAAGCAGGGTGTGGCCATCGGGCTGCGCGCGCGCCACAATCTCACCTGATATGGTGCCCCCCACGCGATTGTCGACGATGACGTTTTGGCCAAGGGGGCCGGAGATTCCCTGTGCAATCAGGCGCGCGCCGATGTCGACGCTGCCTCCGGCGGCTACCGTAACGATACGCACGGTTTTGCTCGGAAACGCCTGTCCATGCGCACCGTCACCCAACGAGACGGCGACCGCGCAGAGTATCCCTGTGGTGTAAGACATCAATCGCATTTGAGCTCCTGGACTTCAAACCGAGCAAGGAATCGATGATAACCCTACTTGGACAATTTGGGTACAATACCCTCTCCACTGTAGTGGCGGTCGCATGCCCCGCAAGTTTCTCAGGAAATTCCTCCCCAGCCACGCCGCGATAAGCACCAACCGCCATGTCGCGCGTTTGGGCTCACGGCTTAAACATCATAACCTGTGGCATCTGCATCGCCGTTCGGTCGCCGGCGGTGTCGCGGTGGGCATGTTTGCCGGACTGATACCGGGTAGCAATCCGGTGCAATTTACGGCGGCGGCACTGTTGGCTATTGCGTTGCGCCTCAATCTGCCGATCGCGGTCATTGTCACGCTTTATTCAAATCCATTCACTATCGTTCCACTCTACTACCTTGCGTTCAGACTGGGGCAACAGGCATTGGGTGACACAAGCGGTTCGCTGCCGTCATTCACTCCCAACCTCGATGACCAGGGACTGAGCGCATGGATATCGGCGGCACTGGACTGGCTAACCTCCGTAGGCAAGCCGCTGCTGGTCGGTCTGCCGCTGTTGGCTGTAATCTTGAGCGCAATCAGTTATGTCCTGGTGCGCGGCGGCTGGCGCTGCTACGTCGTCTGGGCGTGGCGCAAAAGACGGCGCGACAGATCCAGAAAGGCTGCAATACGATCATGAGCATCCCCCGATACTGGAAACAGGCGACGCGAGAGTTGTCCGAACGCGATGCGGTGATCCGCGGCATAGCCGCCCGTTCGCCCGGTCTGCGACTGCGTTCGCGCGGCGATGCCTTTAACACGCTCGCGCGTTCGATCGTCGGCCAGCAGATATCCGTCAAGGCGGCGGCCAGCGTCTGGGCAAAACTCAGCGCGTCCATTCCGTCCATTGAGCCGGCCATCATATACGCTCATGATGCGGAGGCCTTGCGTGCATGCGGGCTCTCGCGCAGCAAGGTAGTCTACATCAAGGATCTCGCCCGCCATTTTGTGGAAAACCTGTTCGACATCAAGCTATGGGCGCAAATGTCGGACGACGAACTCATCTCCGACCTGGTGCAGGTACACGGCATTGGGCGTTGGACGGCGGAAATGTTCCTGATTTTCCATATGTTGCGCCCCAACGTGCTGCCGCTGGGCGACATAGGACTGCAGCGCGCCATGAACCTGCATTACAACAAAGGCAAACCACTGACCGAGCGGAGGATACGGACGATTTCAAAGGTCTGGGCACCATGGTGTTCGGTTGCGACATGGTATTTGTGGCGCAGCCTTGATCCGATCCCAGTCGAATACTGACCAGCACTCCGGATAACCTCCGCAGACCACGCTGGCGACGATTCTCCGCAAACTTATCGAGAACGCCGACCCCGACTATTGCTGAGGTTTTACGCCGTCCTTACTAACCAGTACAGTCGACGCCGTTAACTTGCCGTCGTTGTCCATGGTTGCCTGTATCCGCACCGTCTCACCGACCGCCAGATGCGAACGATCGCCTTCCATCGGCATCACAATAATCAAATTCTCAGGCACCACCACGACCGTGCTTCCACCTTTGTAGGCAAGCGTAACCTCACGGCCGTTATTGGTCTGCACCGACGCCGAAACTGTGGCATTCGTCATCGTCGTCTTGGGCTCCGACATGGGCCGGTGTCCAGGGTTGGTGACCTCGCGCTCCGGCGGGAAAATACGAACTTCACGCGACACCAACTTACCGTCAGGACCCTCGACCGCCGCCGTATTCATTCCCATGCCGGGCTTGATGTCTGCGCGGTTGAATCCCCCCTTGGGGTAATACACGGCTGCGTCCTTTTTTAGTTCGACCTTGGTTTCCCTGCCCTCTATGGCCTTAACCATCAGAGTATCTCCAGTCAAACCGGCTATCGTGCCACGCACCAGCACTCTGGTCTGCGAATATGCAGCGCCGCTCGCGAGTGCAAAGACCACGCACAGCAATGCGATATTTACTCTAGCCATTTCGTGTTCTCCTCCATTCTTTACGTTTTCATTTCGGAAATATTCCCGCTTGCGTTCAACAAACTCGCACAGGGTCTATTGTGACCATTTTGTGGCTGACCAGTTCCTGGTCATTCGCCCGCTCGCCACTCCCTCCATGTTATCGCCGTTGACGCGCCCGTTATACTCCACCTTGTTGATTACAAAGTTAATTTCATTCCCGCGCAGCGTGCCGTTTTCGACCGGAACGCGTATGCCTGCAACCTCGAACGTACCGCTGACGTTCTGATACTCCTGCACCAGCGTCAGATCGCCGCTATCCAGATGCCAGCTTCCCGCCACCTTGGCCGGTACGATGTATAAAACCGCCAGACAGAAACTCACGCAATTTCCACGTACCGTCTCGGTTGCATCCGGACTCCATCCGCCGCCCATATCGTACGTATTTGAAACAATACGGGAACCCGGTTTCAGATCGAGAAACTTGGGCGTCAGCCGGCGCAAATGATCCGGCAACAGAAACAATGCAAGCACGGTGGCCTGTGAAATGTCTGCCTCGAACATGTCGCCCTCGACAAATATTGCCTTGTCCGCGACACCTGCCTCGACCGCGGCGCGCCTGGACAGCACGACGAGATCCGGGTTGTATTCCACACCCAGAGCGCGTGCGCCGCGTCTGGCCGCGGCGATGACGTTACGACCGTCTCCCGATCCGAGGTCGATGACATAATCCTGCGGCGTCACGCGCGCCATGTCGAGCATCTTCTCGACCATGGGTACCGGCGTGGGCACCCACACCACGTCCTTGCCCGGCTGACCCGGCCTGGGCGCAGCCAACGGCGGCAACGTTTGCGCGGCACCTTGGGTTGCCGCGACCAGGCATATCAATCCGCAAAAAGCAGTTACTTTCAAGGTAGGGCCATGGCTGCTCAGCTCAGAGCATCCCAATAGTCGATCATGCGCTTGCGCATCGCGGCATCCGGCAGCACGCCACGCCCTGCGTTCATGTTGTCGACCATGTATTCGGGTTTGTCCGTGCCGGGAATGACCGCCGTCACCGCAGGGTGCGACAGTATGAACTTCAGAAAAAATTGCGCCCAACTGGCGGCGCCGATTTCCTTGGCCAAGTCGGGCAACGGCCTGCCACCCGCTTTCTTGAACAGCGAGTTGCGACCGAACGGCAAATTGACCATCACTGCCGCTCCAACGTCGCGCGCAAGCGGCAACAACACTCGTTCCGCTTCACGATCACCGATTGAATAGTTCACCTGAAAAAAATCCGGCTTCTCGCGCGCCAGCACCTTGGAAATCGGGTCATATGCCTTTATAAAACTGGTCGTCATGCCCACGTAACGGCACAGGCCCTGCTGCTTCCAGTCGCGCAGCATGCCAAAATCATAGTTCGCCTCGCTGACATTCCATGCCTGAATCAGATCGACCCTGCTTACTTTCAACCGTTGCAGCGAACGTTGCATGGAGGCCGTCGCCGCGGCGCGATCCTGGTTAAATGAAAACTTGGTTGCGATAAAAAGCTTGTCGCGCGCGCCCAGGTCCGCAATCAGGTCACCCACTCTGTCTTCGGCGGTCGAATACGAGTGGGCGGTGTCGACCAGCTTTGCGCCACCCGAGATCATGGTCTGAAGAACGCGACGACGTTCGTCGAATTGCGCAGGGTCGTTTTCAAACTCGAATGCCATTCTGGTGCCTATGCCGACGATGGGCAGTTGCTCGCCGCTATGAGGGATGGGGCGAGTCTGGAGCGGCTGTTCAGCAGCGCCAAAAGCAAGCGACAGCGGGCCCATGGCTGTGGCGAGTGCCGATCCGGCTCCCGCAGTCAAAATCCGTCGACGCAAAACATTTGTGCAAGAAACCATATTTCCTCTCCTGTCGTTGTGATCAGAAAACCCGCATGATAAACCACGCAATCGTGGAGACTCCTTCACGGTACAAGTATACTTCGTCCTTTTTTTTCGCGGGTGGCCATGCAATTCAAGAATCTGTTTGTGTACCAGCTTGATACGAAGTGGAAAATGGGCGCGCGCGACCTCGAAGCCATACTGGCCAGCCGTGCGCTGCAACCGTGCGGCAGTCTCGAGATGGAGAGCCGCGGCTGGGTTCCGCTGCAGCCTGACGGCCCGTTTCTTTACGCATTGCATGGGCACTGGCTGCTCGCGCTCGGTGTTGAGCAGAAAATCCTGCCGGCGAGCGTAATCCGGCAGGTCACCGCGGATCGCGCGGCTGTGCTGGCCAAGAAACAGGCGCATTCGATAGGTCGCAAGCAAATGCGCGAAATCAGGGAGCGCGTGATCGATGAATTGCTGCCGCGAGCCCTCGTGCGCCGGCAAATTACCCGCGCCTGGATAGATCCCGCAAAACACCTGCTTCTGGTGGATGCCGCGTCGGCAGGCAAGGCCGAACAGGTGCTTGAAACCCTGCATAAATCCGGCGCGGACTTTCCCGCAAAGCAATTGGACACCGAGCGTGCGCCAGCGTCGGCCATGACCGAATGGCTGACCCAGGGTGGTATTTCGTCCAGCTTTACCATCGATCAAGATCTGGAACTGCGATCCAGCGACGAAAACAAGGCCACGGTTCGGTATGTGCGCCATACCCTGGAAGGCAAGGATATTCGTGCTCATATCAGCGCGGGCAAGATCGCGACCCGCCTCGGCATGACATGGACAAACAAAATATCCTTCATATTGACCGAAGACCTGCAGATCAAGCGCATCAACTTTCTCGATATTCTGAACCAGGAGCCAGGCCAGAACAATGACAACGAAGAAGAACAACTTGCTCTGGATATCATGTTGATGACAGGCGAACTGTCGCTGCTCCTTGCCGACCTGATAAAGTTGCTGGGTGGAGAGAAAGCAGCCACGTAGGGATTTGACCCAAAGTCTTTGAAGGGGGAGCCGACAGATGCCGTTGCCGAGATATGCTGCCTGGATATTTCCTGTAGCCGCGTCGATAGTCGCGGCCACGAACATATCGGCGCAGAATTATCCTCACAAGCCCATCCGGCTAGTCACCAGTCTGCCCGGGGGAACCAACGATTTCGTCGCACGCATGATCGCGCTTCGGCTCCCGGATGCGGTCGGGCAGCCGGTCATAGTCGACAATCGCGGCGCAATTTTCTCGGCTGAGACGGTAGCCAAGGCGGCGCCTGATGGATACACGCTGCTGGTCACCGCCAGCGAGTTGTGGGTCATACCGCTGTTACGCAAGGCAGCTTACGACATCGAGCGCGACTATGCGATGATCACGATGGCGATCAGACAACCGACCATCGTCGTGGTGCATCCTTCAGTGCCGGCAAAGTCAGTCCGGGAACTGATCGAGTTGTCGAAGTCCCGGCCTGAGGGATTGCTCTATGGTTCGGCGACCGTGGGTTCCGCCAGTCACACCGGACCTGAACTGTTCAAACTCATGTCCGGAGCAAACCTCACGCGGGTTCCGTACAAGAGCGCGGGCAATGCAGCCACCGGACTCCTCGGCAACGAAATTCAATTGATATTCGGAACGGCAGCGTCGACGATACCGTTCGTAAAATCCGGCAGACTCCGGGCAATCGCAGTTACCAGCGCCGAACCATCTGCCTTGTTGCCCGAGTTGCCTACCGTTGCCGCGACCGTACCCGGCTACGAGTCGGTGACAGTAGGCGGGGTGTTTGCGCCTGCCAAAACCCCCGCCTCTATCATCAAACGATTGAACCATGACATCGTGCGGCTTATCAACCGGCCTGATACCAAAGAACAGCTTTTCAATGCCGGCGTGGAACCGGTCGGCAGCACCCCCGAGGCATTCACAGCCAAGATAAAATCCGAAACCATCCGCTTGGGAAAACTGATCAAGGATACGGGTATCCGCGCGGATTAGTCCGGCGAACGGCAATGTCTGCGCGCGCCAGAACTACATAAACTTTTGATTTAATTGTCGAAACAGGAATTCTATGCTGATTGCCGATGCACAAGTACACATTTGGGCGCCCAATACACCGCAACGCCCATGGCGGCCCAATCAAACGCCGCACAGGCCCGAGCCGCTCGGAGCCGATGAACTGCTGAAAGAGATGGACGCAGCCGGAGTAAGCCGCGCCATACTCATCTCGCCATTTTGGGACGGTCCGCGCAACGACTTCGTGCTTGAAGCTGCGCACCGGCATCCCGACCGGTTTGCGGTGATGGGCCGCATGGACAATGACCCGCCACCCAAACCGGGCATGATCGTCAAGTGGCGTGACCAACCGGGCATGCTGGGACTGCGCTACAGCATCAGTCAGCGCGATCCCAATGCCACGCTGGAGGGCATGGACTGGGCATGGAAAGAGGCGGAACAAGGCGGCGTGCCGTTCATGGTCCTGGCGCCGCATGCATTGTCGGAATCGGTGGACCGCATCGCGGCACGGCACCCGGGATTAAAACTCATCATGAGTCATCTCGGCATCACCAGCGGACTCAAGGACGACGCAGCATTCAAGGATCTCGACAAGCTGCTGGCACTCGCCAAGCGACCCAATATCGCGGTCAAGGTCAGTGCGCTGCCGACCTACACCAGTGATCGCTACCCCTATCGCGCCTTGCACCCGTATTTACGGCGTGTTTACGACAGTTTCGGCCCCAAGCGCATGTTTTGGGGCACCGATTTCGCGCGCCTGCCATGCACGTATAAACAGTCCATCACCATGTTTACCGAAGAGATCCCGTGGCTGTCGGCCGATGACAAGGAATGGATCATGGGACGCGGCCTATGCGAATGGCTGAGATGGAAGTAGGATACCCTCTGGATGAATAAAAAATGCCGGCTGAAGCCGGCATTTTTTATTACATGCACATCATCGTCATCAACGCGATCGACGGGCTATCAGCAGTATCACGGCTCCGATCGCCAGCACCGCCACGCCCACCAACGCGTGCTTGCCGTGATACGCGAGACTGGAATAGAGCAGGTAACCGCACATCAGAACAAAGATTGCCGGCACGACAGGATAGCCCGGCACGCGGAATGACCTCGGAGCGTCAGGTTCGCGTACTCGCAAGACAAACAGCGCCACGCCCACCAGCAGGAAGAAGCCCCAGAATACCGGCAGCGAATACTCGACCAGCCCCTTGAAGCCCGCATTGAACACCGCGCCCAAAGCAACCAGTCCCAATGCGATAACTCCCTGCACCACCAGCGCGTTTCGCGGCGAACCGCTCACCTCATCCCAACGCCCCAGATACCCGAGCAGTTGCCAGTCCCGACCGAGCGCATAGTTGGAGCGTGCGCCAACGATCATGGATCCATTGACGGAAGTCAGCGCGGCAATAGCGATCATGATCGATATGACCTTTTCTCCGGTGGATCCCCACACGACCTTAAGCAGATCCGCGGCCACCGCGTCCGAGCGCGCCATGGCACTGTAACCGAGTCCCTTGAGATACGCGAGGTTGACGAGCACGTACAGCACGGTAACAATGCCGATGGAAAACAACAGCGCGCGCGCCATGTTGCGCTCGCGATCGCGAACTTCAGCGGATATATACGCAGCGTCGTTCCACCCGCCGTAAGTGAACAGCACGAATACCATCGCCGAGCCGATACCCGCCCCCATGTACCAGGGCCCCGAGCCAGCGGCAGTTACGACGGCAGGCGCCGGCTCGGGCGCCAGCAACAACCCCGCCACAACAATCAGCACCAAACCACCCACTTCCAGCACCGTAAAAATATTCTGCACCACCTTGCCTTCGCGTATGCCGGCGTAATTTACGATGGTAAGCGTACCGACCACCAATGCGGCCCAGATCGCGGATGAATGCGCGCCCAGATTCCACACCCGCGACATGTAGTCGCCAAAGAGATACGCGAAAACGGCAATTGACCCGGATACGATCACGGTCATGCGCGCCCATCCGTAAAGGAAGGCCAACGAATCGCCAAATGCTTTCTTGAGGAAATGGTATTCGCCGCCCGCGGACGGAAATGCCGTCGCCAGTTCGGCATAACATAGCGCACCAAGAATGGAGAATATCCCGCCGGCCACCCATACGCTGACCAGCAACACTTCACTCTCTACCGCGCCGGCAACAATCGAGGGCGTGCCAAAAATACCGGCGCCGACGATCAACCCGACGATCATCGCCACCGCATCGCCGAGCGTAAGACTCGGTTTTGGCTGCGCCGCCTGCTCCGCGGCAGACACGCTCATTGCGGCGTTGCCATCGAGATCTTGACCTCGCCGCGTTGTATCAATTTCAGGTTCCACGACATCTGCTTGCTGGCGGCACCTTCGCCCACGGTCAGAGTACCGCTGATGGCATCGCCATTGACCACGCCTTTGAATTCATGGCGCGTCCGGTTATCACCGGGTTTGGTGAGAAACATGATGCTGATTTGATCACCTTTGATTTCCATCGTGCGCAATTTGACCGTCTCGCTGCCGTTCTTCGCCACGCCATCCAGCATCTGGAACCGTTGGCCGAGTTCGAATTCCCACTGCGAAGCAGGAGAATCGGTGCGGGTCGGCGCTTGCCAGCGCCCGGCCACTTTCGCCGGTACGGTCCAGAAAAACAGGTAGCTCTTGCCGGCCGTGCCGACTTTCTTTTCAGGAACGTCCAGCGTTCTGGTTTCGTCGGCGCTCCACTCGCCCATCGCGTAGTCGTGCGCGACGAGACGCGTGCCCGGTTTCATGCTGAGTATCTTGGGCCGCAGGCGTTCATTCATCTGCGGCAATAAATAAGTCGTAATGATGGTAGCCGATGTGAGGTCGGTCTCGAACAGGTTCTGCTTGACGAAGATGGCGCGATCGGCAACACCCTCGATTTTGGCATTGCGCGCTGCTTCCGCGAGCAGATCGTCGGACAGATCGACGCCCAATCCCTGGGCTCCAAATTTCTTCACTGCGGTAATTATCATGCGTCCATCGCCCGAACCCAGGTCTATAACGAAGTCTTTGGGACCAACTTTAGCCATGCTCAGCATGGTATCCACGACGATTTGCGGCGTCGGTACATAGACCACATCGCCAACGCCGCGCTCCTTGTGCTCTTCCTGCGCCCAGGCCGAAAACGGCACTATCAGCGACAAGATCAGCATGCGACTGGCACGCAACATCCACATCTTCTGTTTCATGACTTTCTCCACGGTAATTGTCGATTCTTGTCGCGCCACATTCAATCTGCCGTCAAGTGCCCGCTGCAACGCGGGTGGCGCGCCACTTGATCTGGGTCTCATCCTTGCCTACACCACGCTTGATCACACCTTCAATGGTATCACCCGCAACGCGGCCCTCGAAGTATAGATTGGTCTCTACCGGACCGTTGTCATCAACGATCACAAAGCTCACGCGATCAGCCGTCAGTTTGGGATTCCACAATCCCGAAACTCGCTTGTCCAGGCGCACCAGGCCGTCGATCTCCTGGTACTTCTGGCGGATTTCTATGTCGTAGCTGCGTTCACCCGTCGGCAATGTCGCGCTGGCGCGCCACCGGCCACCGACCTGCGCCGGCACTATCCACATGAAGACGTTCTTGCGCACCGTGGATTTTTCGTCCGGCTGCCAGTCTTCAATAGGAAAGTCATGAGCCACGATACGTGTCCCCGGGCGCAATTCCTTGAGCAGGCGTGGGCGCAGCCTAAGAACAACGCCGGGCAGCAGGTACATGGTCACCACGGTGGCCTGACTGATGTCAAATTGGAACAGATCCTGCCGGATAAACGTCACCCGCTCGGAAACTTCCTGCTGGGCCGCGTTGTATACACTCTCTTCGATCAGATCGGCATCGAGATCGACGCCCACGCCGCGCGCCCCGAATTTTTTCGCCGCCATGATCACGACACGGCCGTCACCCGAACCCAGATCGATTACCGAATCGTCGGGGCCTACTTTTGCAAGCCTTAACATTTCCTCTATCACCACCGCCGGCGTGGGAACATAGGGCACGTCGTACGGGTACTGCGCCGCGGCCGGGAACACCATGCACGACATGATTGCAATCAGGGCGCGCAAGGTAACGATCGCTTGCATCTAGTTCCCCTCCCCGCCCGGCAATAGGCGTGTTGCGCGCCAACGTCTCTCCGTTTGCGCGTTGCCGATTCCGCTCTTCACCGTCCCTTCCATCAAGCTGCCGCTGACGCGCCCTTCATAGTGATAGCTGGTCTGTTTATCTGCAATGACGAAACTGATGCGCTCGCCGTTTAGCCGTGTCTCGAACAGCGGCAGGTAACCGCCGGTGACCGTGGCGCCGCCAGTGATTTCCTGAAACTGTTGTTTGATATCGACGTCATAACCGCGATCACCGTCCGCGAGCGACGCTTCCAGCCGCCATTTCCCGGCGACGGTCGCCGGCACGACATAGAGGTAGAAGGTTTTGACGATCTTGACCGTGCGATCGGGTTTCCAGCCGTCGAAGCCGTAGTCATGCGCAATGATGCGCGTGCCCGGCCGCAATTCGGCAAGCAGCTTGGGGCGCAGACGGTTCACGAGCGGCGTAAGCAAATACATGGTAACGACAGTTGCTTCGCGCACATCGGTGGCGAAGATGTCGCGATGAAAAAACTGCACACGCCCCGCCACCCCCGCCTGGCGCGCGTTGTCGTTGGCGTGCGCAACCAGTTTTTCGTCGATGTCGACACCAAATCCGCGCGCCCCGAAATACTTCGCGGCCGCGATGACTATACGGCCATCGCCCGATCCCAAATCGACAACCACGTCTTGAGGACCCAGCGCCGCCACCCGCAGCAACTCCTCCACATCGAGCTGTGTGGAAGGCAGATAAGGGGTGGGTATCTCGCCCGCTGGCGCCGGGACGGCGACCGCGGCGCCTGCCGGCGACATCGCGGACAAGACGAACATCAAAGATGCAGCACAAACTCCGGCGTAGCGCATTGCAACGGACGTAAGCATGGCGGGACTACTGCTGCATACGCTGCTTCAATTCCAGGATGTCCGGCTTTTTCAACAGCGCGTGCGCCGGAGTACCCAACTCGGTGCGCGTTGCACTCCACGCATTCTGCTGCTGCCCCGCCGGCCCGCTGCTACGTACCGTTCCCGAAATTGCGTTAGTAAAAATGCGTCCGGAAAATTCATATCGCGTTGCGGTCGCTTTGTCCACCGCGGCAAAGCTGATTTCGTCGCCCTGCAGCCGCGCGTTCTCGATCGGCCATGCACCGCCGCCCACCTGCAACTTCGCATCTATCATCTGAAAGTTCTGGGCAACGTTGAATTCAAAGTCACCGGACTTGCCGGTCAGCGGGAATTGCCAGCGCCATTTGCCCGCGGCATTTCCCGGCACTACCCAGAAAAATACCTTGCTGGTCTTGTCCCGCCCCACAGGCTTGTCGGGCGCGTCAAACACCAACTCCTGGTCGGGCGGCCATTCGCCCATGCCGTAGTCGTGGGAAACGACGCGCGTGCCGGGCTTCAGCGTCGCCAGCAGCTTGGGGCGTGCCATCAGGTTGACTTCGGGCAACAGGTATATGGTCACCACGCTCGCTGCACTCATATCGGTTAGGTACAGATCCCGCTCATAGAAAACCGCGCGGTCGGCAACACCAGACTTCGCCGCCAACTGGTTGGCGCGGATAACCAGCCGGCGATCCAGGTCGACGCCGAATCCGCGCGCGCCATATTTTTTCGCTGCGGTGATGATCATGCGCCCGTCGCCAGAACCAAGATCGATCAGGTAATCCTTGGAAGTGACCTTAGCAATTTCCAGCATGCGATCCACGATGTTCTGCGGCGTCGGTACATAGGGTGTTTGTCCGAAGTCGTCGTCCTGCGCCAATCCCACATCAGGCAACAAAAAAACAGTGAGCAACAATGCGCCACATGCACGGATTGCCTGCAAAAAGAATTTCGACATGCAGTTTCCTGATTCTGATTTCATATCACCTGCCTGCGAAAGTTATTGTGTGCCCGCCCGCAGGGAGCCCGGTTTTCTTGACGCGCGTCGCGTTCCAGTCGGACTGACCCTGAGCACGACCGCCCGAAAATCTAACTGTCCCGACGATGGTGTCACCGGACACGCGGCCGGAAAACTCATGCTTCATGGGACTACCGTTTACGTCGGCGCCGAATCCGAAACTGATCTGATCGCCGCGCAGCTTCGCATCCTGCACCCTGGTACCAGCGCCTGAAACGCGCATATTGCCGCTTATGTTCTGATATTTCTGATCGAGCACCAGTTCATAGGACACAGGCTTGCCGCCCACCGTCTGTCTCCACTGCCAGGTACCCGCTGCCTTGGCGGGCACGACCCAGAAATAAACCGAACTGGTTCCGGGGGAGTCACCATACTTTGCTTTGACCGTCATATCGACGGACTGTTCCGGCTTCCAGTCATCCATATCGAAATCATGAGACACGATACGCGTGCCGGGCTTCAGATCGAGCAACTTGGGGCGCAAATCGAGATTGACCCGCGGCAGCAGATACATGGTGATCACCGATGCATCGTTTAAATCGGTCTCGAAGAGGTTGCGTTCATGGAACGCAACGCGATCGCTGACACCGGCCTTGCCGGCATTCTCCACGCTCTCCTTGATACGCACCGGATTCAGATCGACACCGAAACCACGTGCACCGTATTTTTTTGCCGCCGTAACCACGATGCGGCCATCGCCCGACCCCAGATCGATCACATAGTCCTGCGGCCCCACCTTCGCGATCTCCAGCATGCGCTCGACAACTTCCTGCGGCGTCGGCACGTATGGAACGCTCGGCTGTGCTGCATACGCACCACCGGCCAGAGAGATCCATGCGAGCACTGCCATCCGGCAGGCAGCAGTATTGAGAAGTCTGAAGACGCGTGACATATCTCCCCCTCTTATTTCGCGAACGTGGTTCGCCGCCATACAGCCGGCATACGCGGCAATCTCGCATGGTTCATTAGCGCAGCGCAGCGAAGTCTGGTACATTTTGCACATTAGCAAGCAGAAAAAATGCGTGTAATCCTGCGCGCATAGGCAATTATACCCGACCACTCCGCTCACACGACATGCTGAACGCCATCATTTTTGTCACTGGTGCCGCGATACTTGCGCTGGAATTGCTCGCCTCGCGGATACTGGCGCCGTATTTCGGCGTCAGTCTTTACATCTGGAGCGGCATCCTGTCGATCACGCTGATTTCGCTGGCGAGCGGCTATTGGGCGGGCGGAAAGATTGCACATGGCAGTAAGGGTGCCAGGCAATCCACAACGCTGACCTTGCTGTTCGCACTCATGCCGGCGATCGCGGCGATCGCCATCGTCGCATCGTGTCTCGCATACCCCTATCTTTTTTATGCACTCGCGCGCATGGATCTTGTTTTTGGCGCGTTCATCGCCTGCCTCGTCCTGCTCTTCGTGCCCTTGCTTGCAACGTCGGCCATGAACCCGCTGCTCGTTGCCATCCTGCTCAGACAAAAGGACGAGGGCGGCGGCCTCGCGGATGCGGGTGCCGGACGGGTATTCTTCATCAGTACTCTGGGTTCGGTGGCCGGCGTGTTCGTCACGGCGTTCGGAATTATTCCGTTCCTGAGCAATTTCGCGGCAACACTGGTCGTGGCAGTTACCTTGGCAACGCTATCGCTAATCTTGCTGATGCTCAAATCCACGCGCCTGGAGAAACGCAAAAGCCTCGCGGTCACCACTGGAATCGCGCTTGTGAGCTCGATCGCGGCACTGGCCGGTGCAGATTACTATACCGGCCGCATGTGGCCGGTCAGCCATGGCGACACTGGCTGGTCACACGAAGCCAGCTATCGCTCGATGTTCGGCACGGTCAAGGTGTTGCGCAGCAACCCCATGAATAACAGAAAGTTTTTGCGCATCTACTTTCAGGATGGCCTGATACAAAACGTCGTGGATTCGGATAACCACTCGACGTCTATGTACACCTATGCGCTTGAAGCGCTGTCGCTGGCCTATCGTCCCGAACCACAATCCGCGCTGGTGCTGGGAATAGGAGCTGGCATGGTTCCCATGCGCCTCGCAAATTACGGCATCGCCGTCACTGCGGTCGATATCGATCCAGCATCGCTGCGCGCGGCGTCCGAGGTGTTCGGACTGGAGCGCGACAAAGTGCGCGTACACGAAGCCGACGCGCGGACATTCCTACAATCGTGTGCAAGCGCCTATCACGTCATCGTCGTCGACCTGTTTCATGGCGATGGCGTCCCCGACTATCTGATCACTCGCGAATTTTTTCGCGACCTTGGGCGCTGTCTGGCTCCGGACGGCGTCGCCATTTTCAATACCTTTGCCGATCTTGATGCGCCGCGCACCTACGCGCACTTCCTGACGACGCTGCGTTCCGAACTGCCCTATGTCATGGTGCATCGTCCGGACCACGCATCCGCGCGCCATATCAACAGCTTCGTGGTTGCCAGCGCCCGTCCGCTGCCCGCCCCCGCAACCGTCGATTTGCGCCACGTGCCCGCACAGCACCTCGATACGCTATCGCAGTTGCTGCGCACACCCATCCCGCTCAATCAGCGGCTGCTCGATCAAGGGCGCGTCGCCACCGATGCCCGCAATATCTTGTCCAGGGACATGTCGGCGAGCCAGCTCGTCTATCGACGTCATGTGGTGGATGCTTTACCGGCCGCGTTCTTCGTGAACTGATGCAACCCAGAAGAGCCAAACAACCGTTTGATTTAAAAAACTAATCTGCCATCACGCTTGCAGTCGCAGTGCGTGTTGCGGACCAGCGTGCGGGTGCTTTTGAACCCGGCACATCAACCGCGCCTTCCATCGTATTACCTGAAACACGCCCCGAAAAACGCGCTACCCCTTTGCCATCCGACAGGGCCATGGAGAACTCGCTGCCGCGCAGCGTGACGTGCTGCGGGCGCACGGACTTCCCTCCAATCGCAACACTGGCATCGACGTTCTGATAACGCTGCTTCAGCGCAAGCTCATAAGTCTCGCCGCCCGCGACCTTGACTTCCCAGGTTCCGGCTATCTTGGCCGGCACGAACCACTGATAGATCGTGGCTTTCGGAACACCATTGATTTTTTCCTTCTCCGGCACATCGAAGGTGATCTGGTCGTCGGCCGTCCACTCTCCGAAATAATAATCATGCGACACCACGCGCGTGCCGGGTTTCAACTCATTGAAAACCTTGGAGCGCAGATTGCTCATCATGCTCGGCAACAGGTACAACGTCAGCACCGACGCCTTGCTCAAATCGGCTTTAAAAATATCCTGCTGCACAAATTGCACGCGATTCGCCACACCGAGTTTGCGCGCGCTGTCGTTGGAAAGCGCGACAAGTTCCTCATCAATTTCGATACCCACGCCGCTGGCCTTCATATCCCTGGCAGCCGTCAGCACGATCACGCCGTCGCCCGACCCCAGGTCGATCACGAAGTCCTTTTCTCCAACATTGGCAAACCGCAACATCTGGTCGACGACGATTTGCGGTGTCGGCACGTAAGGCCCTCCCGTCTTGAGACTTTCAGCGGCATGCGAAATGCATAACCACGATGCAGCGGCGATCGCCACTGTTGCGCGTAAGCAGTTGATCATGAAACGACTCCTGATATTCACGGTTTTACAAACTTGAGCACGAACTCATCGTTGGGCTGAGTCGGTTTGAATACGCCAGCCGTTCGCGGATCGGAGGGATTGCGCAAAAAGCCGCCTTCGGACACAAATCGGAATCCCGCTGCTTCGACTTCGCGACGCACCGCAGCCTCATCAATGCGGTGCAGCGTTTTAGTCTCGCTGGTGCCGGTGCCCGGCCGCCCGGAGTGATCCGCAACAATATAGATGCCGCCCGATTTGAGGCCGTTAAGTACCGATCGATTCATGCTGGCGCGATCGACGTCCATGTACACGGTATCGTGATAGTTGAAATTGAAAGTGACCAGATCAAGGTTGCGCACCTCGGGCGGCACCGGATCGGAAAACCCGCGCACCACTGCCACCACGTTTTTCATGACTGGCGACTGCATGCGCTCGCGCAGGCGTTCATTAGGCGTTGGGGTCTGTGCATAGACCTTGCCGGTGCCACCAACGGCGCGCGCCAGCAACTCGGCGTTGTAGCCCGCGCCCGCCGACACATCGAACACGGTCATACCGGCGCGCACGCCATAGAACGCCAGCATGTCCGCGGGTTTGCGCCGCCCGTCAGTTGCACGATCCGCTTCGCTGCGATCGGCACTGGCCACCAAGGCCTGAAAATCAGGTGCCGGCGCGTTCGCCGCGCACCCTGACACCCATAGCACCGCCAATATCGCTGCCTGCCATCCAAAACGAAATTTGCCACGCATCGTCGCCTCCTTATGGTTGTCCAATATTCACTATCTGCGCTTCTGATCCTTGCACGACTGCAAAAGCTCGTGCGGCATCCGCGCGCCGTCCTTGAATGCTTTGTCCACTATGCCGCGGATAATCACCAGGTCGGGCGCGGTAAACTTGTTGCTGGCTTCAAGTTTGTCTGTTTCCGCGAGCACGGCCGTCAACGAGTATCCTTCGTCGCGCAATTTTTGCGTCGCAAACGCGACTTCAGCCAACTGCTCGCACGTCACCGCCGCGGAAGCTTCAACGCAGGCAAATCCCAGCAGCATGATTACAAGTATACGCATGAGCAACACTTCAACTTAGTTTTGAGTATATTAGACTACTCGCCGCGTCCATGCACTTCGCAAAATCCGATATTCATGCCGCATGCTGCTCCAGAGCCCAGGCCACGTGCTCGCGCACCAGTGCCGACGGATCGTCGCTGCGACTGCGCAATGCGGTTACCACCTGTACAACGCCGCAAGTCCCGCGCGGCACATTGCCCAGCCCCACTGCGAGGTTGCGCAGCCAGCGTTCATAACCGATGCGGTGGATGGCGCTGCCCAGCAGACGCGCGTGGAATTCCGCTTCAGTCCAGGCAAACAAATCCACCAGGGCAGCGTCATCGAGTCCGTTGCGTACGGCAAAGTCGGACTCGTCACTGACCTGGGCGAACTTGTTCCACGGACATATCAGTTGACAATCATCACAGCCGTACACACGGTTGCCGATCAACGGCCGCAGTTCCAGCGGGATCGCGCCTTTGTGCTCTATCGTGAGATAAGAAATACAGCGCCGCGCGTCGAGCTGGTATGGTGCAACGATAGCCTGCGTCGGACACACCGACATGCACTTCGTGCAACTTCCGCAATGCCCGTCCACCGGACGATCCGGCGGCAGCGGCAAGTCGGTGTATATCTCACCGAGAAAAAAATACGACCCTGCTTCACGCGTCAGCAGCAAGGTATGCTTGCCGCGCCAGCCCAGCCCCGCCTTGGCCGCGAGTTCTACCTCCATCACGGGCGCGCTGTCGGTAAAGACCCGGAAATGATAGTTGCCTATCGCCGCTTCGATACGCTCGGCTAACTGCTGCAGCCGGCGTCGCAACACCTTATGGTAGTCGCGCCCCAGCGCATAACGGGAGACATAGGCCTTGCGCGCATCATCGAGGACCGCACAGCCATCCGCGGCGCCCGGCGGAAGGTAGTTGATGCGGGCCGCCACCACGCTCAATGTACCCGCGATGAGCTCATTCGGCCGCGTGCGCTTGGTGCCATGCCTGGCCATATAGTCCATGTCGCCATGGAATCCGGCATCCAGCCACTCCATCAGACGCGGTTCGGCGCGACTGAGGTCGATGTCTGAAATGCCAACTTTCTGAAACCCGAGCTCGGCGCCCCACTGGCGGATTTGACCAGCGAGCTTTTGCGCGTCAATCGCCATCGGTTGTTGATATTGACTCGACATATTACGGATCCGCAACTTCTCCGACATAAGGCATGGACTTCGCAGCGTACCATAAGTAAGTCCTGCGCCTCGACAACGAAACCGTAATCGTGCAGTAAGCTGCAGACCTTAAGCTGATTCCGTCGGCTCTTGCGGCCGCATTGACTGGAGGCAACGCGATGGAATCACAGACGGGATTGGCGGCGAAATACGGGCTGGCCGGTGTATTTGTCGGTGTCATTTTCACCTTTATGATCGGTGTAAACGGCGGCTTTTTGATGACGAAAAGTAATTCAGAAAAAAAGGCGCACGCTGCCGTTCTCGCGAACGAGGCGAATATCTGTGTCGCACAGATTTCCAGCGGCCCGAACGCGCAGGAAAACCTCAAGTCCTTTAAGGCGATGAACTTTACGCAGAGAGACGAATTCATTGAAAAGGGCGGTTGGAGCAGGATGCCGGGCGCAACTGCGGGTGACGGCGAAGTTGCAAGACAATGTGCTGAAAAGCTCGCTGCGATCGAAGATAAGTAACCGCCGCCAAGCGACGGCGAGACGCTCGCTGCCAACGTCCGACGTATCTTGATGCGTTGACAGACGCCCAGGCGCACACACGCCCTACCCCCACCTTCCAGCCCACGCACCGGGCAGTGCGGCAACACGCTAAATTAGCCATACAAAACATAGTGATATGATGGGCGACTTATGTCCGCATCGAGCACTGTGCCGCTGACCCGTTTTCTACCGACCGAAGCCGAAACGCTGTCCTTGGGCGCAGAACTTGCCGCCGGACTTGCGCCCGGCATGGTCATTTTTTTAAGCGGGGAATTGGGCACCGGAAAAACGACATTGGTGCGCGGCATGCTGCGCGCCCTGGGCGTGACCGACCGCATCAAGAGTCCAACATTCTCGCTGCTTGAGCTTTATGAGGTTTCTAGTTTATACTTGTATCATTTTGATTTATATAGATTCAAGCATCCGGACGAATGGATGGATGCGGGATTCAGGGAATACGTCAACGCCGCATCCATTTGTTTAGTGGAATGGCCCGAGAAAGCTGGCTCGTATCTGCCGGCACCGGACCTGCGTATTACGATGACATCCAGCGACAACGCACGCAGCGTTACCTTGAGCGATGAGTCGGAGGCTGGCAAACAGTGTTTAAGACGTCTGCGTCAATAAAGCTTGCGCCGATGTGGGCCAGCGCCGCCGCGTGGCTGTCGCGGCATTCCCGTTCTTGCAGTCATTACCTACTCGCCCTGATGTTGTCGATGTCCGCAGTCAGCTGGGCGGCGTCCGCTGTTACCTCGGCGCGCATCTGGCCTGCGCCGGACTATACCCGCGTTACTCTCGAATCCGCGGTACCGATCCAACATCAGATATTGCAGGTCAAAAACCCCGAACGCCTGGTGCTCGATCTGGAAAATGTCGCGCTTACACCGGCACTGGCGGAAATGGCTGCCAAGCTGGGCACAAACGACCCCTACGTGCAGGCGGTTCGTGTCGGCCGATACAAGCCGGGTACCGTGCGCCTGGTGTTCGACCTTAAAACCGAAGCCAGACCGGAAGTGTTCGTGCTAAAACCAGTAGCGGACTACGGCCACCGGCTGGTCCTCGATATTTATCCTGCGCAGCCGCTGGACCCGCTGGCTGCATTTATCGAGAAATCACAGTCCGCACCTGCCGCAACACCACCCACCATCGCCAGCAAAGACGTAAAGTCGGTGGATGCGGCGCCGCCGCAAGCCGACGTCGCACGCCCTTCTCCCACCATAGCCACAGTGAAGTCCGGAGCACGCCCGGGCAGACCCGACAGCCAGCGCATGATCGTGGTCGCGCTCGACGCCGGACACGGCGGTGAAGACCCCGGTGCCAAGGGCCGTCGCGGCACGCTGGAAAAGGAAATAACGCTGACCATCGCGCGCAAGCTCAAAGCCATGATAGACCGCGAACCGGGCATGCGTGCCGTGTTGACGCGCGACGGCGACTACTTCATCCCGTTGCATGGGCGTGTCCAGAAAGCACGCGGCGCTGATGCGGATCTATTTGTGTCCATACACGCCGATGCGTTTGTCAGGCCCGATGCGCGCGGCTCTTCGGTGTTCGCGCTGTCGGAAAACGGCGCCACGTCGGCGGCGGCGCGCTGGCTCGCAAAAAAAGAAAACGAAGCCGATTTGATTGGCGGGGTAAATCTGGATGTCTCTGATCCTTATCTGAAACAAACGCTGTTCGACCTGTCGCAAACAGCCACTATCAACGACAGCCTCAAGCTTGCCAAAGCGGTCCTGGGCGAACTGGGGGAAATTAATACTCTGCACAAAGGCACAGTCGAGCAGGCCGGATTTGCCGTGCTCAAGGCCCCGGACATTCCGTCAATACTGGTGGAAACCGCGTTCATCAGCAATCCCGAAGAAGAAAGGCGTCTGCGGGACGCCGCCTACCAGGACAAAATCGCGGATGCCATCCTGTCCGGCATCAAACGCTATTTCTCCCAGAACCCGGCGCTGGCGCGCGCGCGGGTGGCGGCCAATCCATAAGGCGACGCAAACGCTTTTGGGTACGCTATGGCTGTTGATCGGCCTGTTAAGACGGTGAAGTTTGTCCCTGACGATGACCGCCAAGGCCAGACGGAAACTCATCACGAACGGCGATCAGTTCACGCACATATGCGATAACGAGCTCAAGCGGCATTGTACTCACCCGAATTTGACAATGGCTATGACCACTTCACGAGATGGAACTGCGTTCTCCGGGAGCTCCGCATGAAGGACGCGGGACATCCAAGCGGAAACAGGGCGATAGACAGCACTCAGGAGCGTCTGACCCGCTACGCGTGTGACCTGACCTACAACGGCATCACTGATGAAGCAGTGCATGCGGCCAAAGTTCGCGTCATCGATACGCTGGGGGCGCTGGTTGCCGGATTCTTCTCTGAACCTGCGCGCATCGCCCGCAATCTTGCCGCGCAAATGGCGGATTCCAGCGGCGCGACGGTCATCGGCACGCGCCTCAAAACTACGCCCGACATGGCCGCCTTCGTCAATGGCACCACCCAGCGCTATATCGAACTGACCGACAGCTACCACTGGCCGGGGAGCTACGGCGGGCATCCGAGCGACGTCGTCACGCCCGTGCTATCGGCCGCCGAATACGCCCAACTCGCAGGCCGGGAGTTGATCACGAATATCGTCCTTGCTTATGAAATTTACCTGCGATTCAACGACGCTTTTCGCAATCAGGGATTTGACCATACAAACCTGTGCTGTCTGGCTACCGCCGTGGCGGCTGGCAAAGGAATGGGTCTGTCTCCCACTCAGCTATCGCACTGCATCTCGATGGCGATTGTGCCCAACAACGCGTTGAGAATTTCGCGCGTGGGTCACCTATCGATGTGGAAAGTAACGGCGTCGGGACAGGCGGGACGGGCCGGCGTGTTCGCCGCGCTGTTGGCGCGGGCCGGGATGGAGGGCCCGCACCTGCCTTTCGAGGGCAAGTCGGGCTGGTTCGATCACGTGGCGCTGGAGCGCTTTCCGCTCAAGCTCATGGGCGGCAACGGAACCCCTTTCAAGATTAAGGATACAAGCATCAAATTGCGGCCGTCGGTCGGTGTCGGAATACCCTCCATTCTGGCCGCCGAAAAGCTGGCACCGCTAAAGAACATTAACGATGTCAAAGCAATTACCGTCGAAGTCTACAAGCGGGCCTTTGACGAGATCGGCGCGGACAAACACCACTGGCACCCAGATTCCAAAGAAACCGCCGATCACAGCGCCGCCTTTCTTGTGGCAGTGACATTGATCGATGGAATGGTGACACCGCGCTCATTCAACGATGCCCACCTCCACAACCCCGAATTGCATGCTCTGATGCAGAAAATCAGAGTAATCGAGAATCCGGAATTCACTCAGGCCTATGGGCGCATACCTGTACAACAACGCGCACGGGTTACGGTCGAAATGAACAATGGCGAACGACGGATGGCGGAACCGGAAGGCAGTTTGGACGATCTGGCATCGCCAAAAACCAACGATCAGATCAGCGAGAAGTTCCGTGGCCTCACCGAGGATGTCCTCGGCAGGAAACGCGTGGATGCCCTGCTCGACCGGCTGTGGCATCTGGAGGACATCGAAAATGTGGCCGAGATTCCCGCGGCATTCGTTTTCGACTGAGGTATTTCACGGCCCGAATCGTTCCTGAGTTGCTCTGTGGATAACCGGCGTCCGCCACTGACGATTGATGACCGCGGCTAATCGCCGCGAATGCCGGCGCTCTTGACCACTTTTTCCATTCTCGCCATTTCGGACCTGACCACGGTCCCGAACTCCTCCGGCGACGTGCCCACGGCCTCCACGTTAATACCGAGAAATCTGTCCCTGGCCTCGACCGTCTTCAGATACCGCACCATTTCCTGATTGAGGCGTTTGATTATCGCATCAGGCGTTTTGGCCGGCGAAAACGCACCCGTCATCGTGTCCACTTCGTAGCCGGGAAGACCCGAGGCTGACACCGTGGGCAGGTTCGGGGCAAGCACGGACGGCTGGGCTGAAGTCACGGCAAGCGCCCTCAATTTTGCTGACTTGATGTGCGGCGTAACCTGCGCGGCATTCCCGAATATCAGTTGCACGTGGCCGCCTATCAGCTCGGCCATCTGGCTTGCGCCACTCTTGTATCGAATGCCGACGATATCGACGCCGGCCATGGACTTGAAGTATTCAGCCGCAAGGTGCGGCGGGCCACCCGCTCCGTCTGAAGCATAATTGAGCACCCCCGGTCTGCCTTTGGCCAGAGCAATCAGCTCCTTGATGGACTTCACGGGCAACGATGGATGCACGGTCACGAACAACGGCGATCTGTTCGCAAGCGTGATCGGAGAAAAATCTCTGATCGGATCGTAGGGTGTGGCCTGCAAGAGCGGTCCATTCCAGAAGGTTCCCCCGACAACCAGCAGGCTATAACCGTCAGGTGGCGCTTTCGCCACGATATCTCCCGGAATAACGCCGGTCGGCCGATTTTCCACGACTACCGGCTGGCCCAAAGGACCAGTGATTCCCTGGGCAATGAGACGAGCCGTAAAGTCGCTGGCTCCTCCCACCCCAAACGTGAAAATTCGTATAGGCTTGGTCGGATAACTCTGGCCTGAGGCCACACCCGCAATGAGAATCATCACGGAAAATAACAGCATTCCAAGAATGGGCCGCATGCTCGTGTCTCCTGTTCGACAGCCTGGATTTTTTGATAAGGTTCGCGTAGCTCGAGCCGATTATGAACCTTGACTTGCAATTTTGGGATTATTATGGAGCATAGCGGGAATGAAAAAGCCGCGAACCAAGCCCAAATCATATCCCAGCGACGCTAGCGGCGAACAACGGTAATTTGTCGCTCCCTATTTATTCTTGCGCCCGTTGAAGAGCGAACAGCGAAATTACAAACTCCGCCACGTTTTCAATGCATTGCGCTGGGTAGTGCGGTTTCGCATGGGCCGCACGATTTCTCCGGTTGGCCCGTGACCACGAGCGCCTGGCCGAGATGCTTGCTGCATTTCATATTCTCGCGTTCGCTTGCCTCATGCCGTATCGAGTCATTTCGTTGGATTCCTCGATGGAGTGTATCGACGCACCGAGGGTGAACCGGATTTCCAGGAAGCGCGTGGGCCCAGCATGGTGTATGCGACCCAGCACCTGCAACTGCGCTTCCGCCTGCTCAGCCGCGTCAGCGAGGGTGAAATGCTGCTCGTCATCGAGCAAGCCGATCCGGTGGAAATCAAACGCGGGCGGATACGCAAATTACAACAGCGCTTCAACCTTACCGTACGCGAGGCGGAGGAGTATAGGCATTTCAAACCACCTTTTTCCCCATGCGCGACTATATGGCCCGCCTGGCACCGGCAAGAGCCACGCAGCCAAGGCCCTGGCGCTCATGGCGGTGCAGCGCGGCTACAAGGTTCTGTACCGCGAGGCGCATCAGTTGATCGAGGACCTCACCGAAGCGCGTGAACTGGGCGAAATCCGCAAGGTGCGCGCTCAGCCCAAGGGGGCAGAGCTGCTGATCATCGACGACCTGTTCCTCCGCAAACTCCCCCGCCCACGCGGGCGAGGAGCTCGCCAACGTAGTCATGAGTCGCCACGAAAAAGCCTCGACCATCGTCACCTCGAATCGACCGCTGGAGGACTGGGCAAGGCTGCTCGGGGACGTGGTGGTGGTCATCCCGCTCCCGGACCGGCTCATGCATCACGGGCATCTGCTCAAATTCGAGGGCAAGAGCTGGCGGCTAAAGGAGGCCGCTGCACGACAAAACGCGAAGGCCACCGAGCGTAAATGAACACCGAGTTGCCCACCGCCGGTCAGTCCCGGTTAGTCGCAAGCGGCCGGACCGGCCGCCCCTGGACAACTCTCATACCGATTTCGTCACCTCTACTACACAGTTACCGATTCAGATTGCCAAGCGCGATTCGACCGAATAAAGTCCCCCCGTCCCGCTGCAAGGGGTGGAGGAGTTTGACCTGGCCACCGAGGATAAGATGAGGTTATCCTGACAAATCGCCTTTTCAGAAAGGCTCTGATGACAAGAATTCAGGGGAATTTACAGAAGTGCCCTTAAGCGAAAACTTTCAACTGGCAGTTATTTATCGGGCTAAAGTCACGCGTGCTTAAACGAAAAATCATCTCGAAGATCATTGCGGCTCTCGTGCTTTGCGTTCTCGTTACAGGACCGTCCACTGCCCAGAACCGCGGTCGCAGCCCGCAAACAGGAGGAGGATTTGGCGGTTCGCTCCCGACACCTGGCCTCAGCGTGCGCTTCCCCGACAACGCCGGCTGTGCCCCGATCGCCTCGCCCTACGGCTCGCCTACGCGCTACGATGGTAGCTCGCGGCGGACAGGCGGTGGCCTCGGATCGACGCATGGCGGGATCGACCTGACTCTGGCCGAAGGCACACCATTGCTCGCCGTCGCAGCGGGCACGGT
>CANJQI010000034.1 GCA_947476215.1 Betaproteobacteria bacterium | reverse complement strand
TCGTAGCCCGGATGTAACGAAGTGGAATCCGGGGATAGTGTCCGGTCTGGGGCGATGACCCCGGAGTGCGCTGCGCTTCCTCCGGGCTACCCGTACAGGGTGAGCGATTCGAAGTGGTCCGTTTGAGCCACTTCACACATCAGTTTGAAATGCACCTCATTGCAGGTCTGCTCTCGGCAGCCTGATAGAATGCGCGCTTTTTGGAAAATTCCGGGTGATTCAGTTCCGCAATCTGGCACTGGCGCGTGGCGCGCGGCGCCTGATCGAAAACGCCACGCTGCAGATCCATCCCGGCTGGCGCGTGGGTCTGGTTGGCGCCAATGGCAGTGGCAAGTCCAGCTTGTTTGCGCTGTTGCGCGGCGAATTGCATCACGACCGTGGCGACTGTGATGTTCCGGCACGCTGGAAAACCGCATCGGTCGCGCAGGATACGCCCGCCCGTCCTGAACCCGCTATCGAATACGTGCTCGATGGTGATGCCGAACTTCGCGCTATCGAGCACGAGCTTGCCAGTCTTGCGCAGGCTGCCGACGTTGATCATGACGGCCACCGCCTCGCCGAATTGCACGTGCGGCTGGGCGAGATCGACGGCTACAGCGCCAAAGCGCGCGCCGCCGCACTGCTGTCCGGCCTTGGTTTTTCGGACGCTGAATTCGAACGCCCGGTGTCGTCGTTTTCCGGCGGCTGGCGCATGCGGCTCAATCTCGCGCAGGCGCTGATCAGCCGTTCCGACCTGTTGTTGCTCGATGAACCCACCAACCACCTCGATCTGGAAGCCGTGGTTTGGCTTGAGAAGTGGCTCACCGGTTATCGCGGAACCCTGCTGCTGGTGTCGCATGACCGGGATTTTCTCGATGCCTGCGTCACCCATATCGCCAATTTGTACGCGCAGGAACTGACGCTCACGACTGGCAACTATTCGGCGTTCGAAGAGCAACGCGCCTCGCGCCTCGCCATGCAGGCGGCGATGTATGCGAAGCAGCAACGCGAAATCGCCCACCTTGAAAAATATGTCGAACGCTTTCGCGCCCAGGCGACCAAGGCGCGCCAGGCGCAAAGCCGGCTCAAGGCTCTGGATCGTATGGAGCGCATCAGCGCCGCGCACGTCGATACGCCGTTCGATTTTGAATTTGCCGAACCCAAACGTTCGCCTGATCCACTCCTGGTGCTCGATGGCGTTTGCGCCGGATACGAAGGTCGCACCGTGCTTAACGCCATGGATTTCACCCTGCGCCCCGGCGCGCGCATCGGCTTGCTGGGGCCGAATGGCGCGGGTAAGTCCACGCTCATTAAACTGCTCGCCGGTGAACTTGCCCCCAGCGCGGGGTTGCGCACCGAGGGCAAGGGGCTCGCGATCGGGTATTTCGCGCAGCATCAGCTCGAACAACTGCGCCCGGACGAGTCACCGCTCTGGCACCTCGCACACATGGAGCCGCGCACCAAGGAACAGGATCTGCGCGATTATCTCGGGGGTTTCGATTTTCGCGGCGAGATGGTTAACGCCAATGTCGCGCCATTTTCCGGCGGCGAAAAATCGCGGCTTGCGCTCGCACTGCTGGTGCGTCGCCGGCCCAACCTGCTGTTGCTGGACGAGCCGACCAACCATCTTGATCTGGAAATGCGCCACGCGCTCACGCGCGCGCTTGCTGAATACGAAGGCAGCCTGGTGCTGGTGTCGCACGATCGCGCGTTGCTGCGCACGGTGTGCGATGAATTTCTGATCGTGGCCGACGGCAGTGCCGTGCCTTTCGATGGAGATCTGGACGACTACCTGGCGTGGCTGAACGCGCGGCGCAGCGCGCAGGCCGCGTTAAACAGCGCCGAAAAAGTCGTCGCGACTAAGCCTGAAAACAGATCCGCTTCTGCGACTGCGCAGCTCACACGCGAACAGAAACTCACACGCCGCCGGCCGTTGATCAAGGAAAGCGAGCAACTGGAGCGAAAAATCGAGCGCTGGCAGCAGGAACAGCGTGCGCTGGAAGCGCAATTCGCCGATCCGGCGTTCGCGGCAGCCGATAACCAGCGTTACGCCGAGCATGCACGGCGCCAGGCCGAAGTGGCGGGCCTGATCGAACAAGCAGAGCAGCGCTGGCTCGAAGTGCACGCGCAAATCGAGGAAATCGGGGACGTGTAGACGCGCCGCCTAGTCGGCGCGCTTGATGCGTCCAAGCGCGGGTGAGGGCGCCACGATCTCGGCGACATACGGGTGGATCGTCTTTTTATAGACGCTGGTGATCTGCTTTACGTAATTGATGGTTTCGCGATAGGGCGGTATGCCGCGATGCCGCTCGACCGCTTCTTCGCCGGCATTGTAGGCGGCCAGCACCAGCGCCACCTCGCCCTTGAAGTAAGCCATTAACCAGCGCAGATAGGCGAGCCCCCCCTTCAGATTGTCCACCGGGTTGTAAGCGTTCTTGACCCCGAAGCGCTCGGCGGTTGCGGGTATCAGCTGCATCAGACCTTGCGCATTCTTGGGAGACACAGCATTGGCATTGAAGCCGGACTCGGTGGATATCAGCGCCAGCACGAGCGCGGGGTCGACCGAATATTTGGGCGCCCACTCCTGCACCAGCAGCTCAATGTCCTTGCGCACCACGGGGATCGGTGTTTGTTCAACTACCGGGGGTGGTTCAATCTTCTCATGCAGGCACGCGGGGTCGGCGCCGCCAAACCCTCTGCCCACATATTCGAGCAGCTCCTTTGCGCGTTCATTGCCCATCTCCGCTGCCCTGTTGATCAACCGCGCGGCAACGGCTTCATTGGCCAGCACGGCGCGGCCTATCGAATAAATCAACCCCAGTTTCAGCAGCGCTTCGGCATCACCGCGTGCCGCCGCCTTGCAATAGAGTTCATTGGATCTGATGAAATCCCGCTCTACGTTTTCGCCACGTTCGAGCTTCGAGGCCAGTGTGACCATCGCACCCGCGTCGCCGCGCCTGGCTGCCGCTTCCAAGGCTGCAATTTCCGCAACGGGCTGTGCAAACGCAGCCGCGCTGCCAAGCGCAACCAGCAATGCGATCCAGCGTGGCGAAAACATGGGCAGGTGCGATATCCTTGTTTGCATGTCTGAATCCGGTGCGCATGATACCCCCGGCGGGGCGAACTTTCGACCAGCTGCATATCGGTCAGGTCATTAACGGCCATGGTGGTGAGTGCTTGACCGGAACCCCGCGGGTCGCGCATTATCAGCCCTTATGATACCGAAATCCGACAGCGCCACCCACGACATTGCACAGCAAGCGGCACCGGAGCGTGGCGCCGCCCAGCAGCAGGGCAGAATTCAGCCGGAAGGTAGTGAAACGCAAGGGCAGGCGCATACGACCGGGATATTGCCCTCCCAGGAACTCGAATACCAGGTCAAGGTCACCAAGGAAATAGGCGCCCTGGAACCGGTACTGGATGACCAGTTTCAGCCGGCCAGTCTGGATCTGCGGCTTGGTGCTGTCGCTTACCGCGTGCGCGCCAGTTTCCTGCCCGGCAAGGATGCCACGGTTGAAGCGCGGCTAGCTGACCTCGCCATGCACAAGATGGATATCACCAACGGCGCCGTGCTTGAGCGTGGTTGCGTCTACATCGTTCCGCTGCTTGAGTATTTGTCGTTGCGCCACCGCACTTCCGGAATGGGCAACCCCAAGAGCTCAACCGGGCGACTCGATATTTTTACCCGCCTGATTACTGACTACGGGACGGAGTTTGACCGCGTGCGCGATCACTACAAGGGCCCGCTCTACGCGGAGGTTTCGCCACGCACGTTCAGCGTGCTGGTACGCAAAGGATCGCGACTGAGCCAGTTGCGCATACGGCGCGGCAATCCACCCAGCTCGGACGAGGGCATGAAACGCCTGCAGCAGGAGCATCAGCTGGTCGGGTCGATCAGCGAAGACCAGATACGCAGAGGTGTGCCGGTTTCCGCGGATCTGCAAGGCGCCGACTTTGACGGCCTCATCGGCTACCGGGCCAAGAACCACGCCGGCCTGATCGACATAGATAAAGTCGGGCACTACGAAGTGCAGGACTATTGGGAGCCGGTCTATGCGCCGCGCCGAGGCGGGCTCATCCTCGATCCGGACGACTTTTATATACTTGCGTCGCTGGAGGCGGTGAAAGTCCCGCCAAAGTATGCGGCGGAAATGATCGCCTACGACACGCTGGTCGGAGAATTTCGCGTGCACTATGCCGGGTTCTTTGATCCTGGATTTGGGCATCCGGATTCCGGTGGCGAGGGTTCGCGCGCCGTGCTGGAAGTGCGTTCGTACGAAGTTCCGTTTGTGATCGAGCACGGCCAGATCGTAGGCCGGATCGCGTACGAGCGCTTGACTGCGGAGCCCCATAAACTTTACGGCAGCGGTTTAAAGTCCTCGTATCAGCGGCAGGGGCTGGCGCTTAGCAAGCATTTCAAATCGCTCCCTGGGAAATAGCAGGTTGCCGGCGCGACGTGTCGATGCCCAAGCTCATTACGCTTCCCCTCAGCCACTTTTGCGAAAAAGCGCGATGGGGGCTCGATAGGGCAAAAATTCATTATTCTGAAGCCCGACACGCGCCTGGTTTTCACGTTTATGCCGTGCGCCGCGCGGGCGGTCAGCGCAGTACGCCGATACTGGCGACGCGCGACGGTGTCATAGTCGATTCGACGGATATCCTGCTGTGGGCAAATGAACGTGCTGCGATGGGCCGCGAACTGTATCCAACAGACCCGTCCGTGCGCGCGGAAGTCTTGGCGCTGGAGAACCGCTGCGACGTAGACCTCGGTCCGCACGTGCGGCGCGTGATTTACTTTGACCTGCTGCCTTTGCCCGAGCTCGTGATTCCCATGATGACATACGGAGTTCCTCGATACGAGCGCTTGCTTTTACCGCTGATTTACCGGCCGCTACGCAAGCTGATGAGATCGTCCATGCGTATTGATGCGGCCGGTGCAAAGCGTTCGATCGATAAACTGATGAAGGTCATGGACGACGTGAGTAAGTTGCTTGCAGACGGACGGCCCTATCTCGCTGGAGACCGCTTTGGCGCCGCGGACATTACGTTCGCCGCGCTCGCGGCGCCTATAGTCAGTGCGCCGGGTTATGCGGTTCCCTTGCCAGGCCTGGACGATCTGCCTTCGGCGACGGCGGACCTCGTTCGTCGGGTAAGGGACACGCCAGCCGGCGCATTTTGCCTTCGCATGTACAGGGACGAACGACGAGCGTAGAGAAAAAATATGGCCAAGCTAAACAATCGGATGGACGAAGTCGTACGAGAGGCCCGGCGCAATGCGGAGAAACGGGCGGCCGGATATCGCGAGCAGGCGTTAAAGCTTTATCCGTGGGTATGCGGCGGCTGTGCGCGTACGTTTACGCACAGCAATCTTCAGTTGCTGGAAGTACACCACAAGAACGGCAACCACGACGACAATCCGTCGGACGGCAGCAACTGGGAACTGCTGTGCACTTACTGTCACGAACATGAACATTCCAAGTTCAAGGATTCGGCGGGACGCAGCGATACGAGCCACGAGCTATCCGCTGCTACGCACAATCCGTTTGCGGACTTGAAGGCAAGGATGGAATCGAAGAAATAAGGTAAGCGCGGAACGACATTTTTCACGCCTTTGTAAGAATCAGAAGGCTCTCTAGGACATTCTATGTCTAACACGGATCGTTTCCTGCTCGCCGCCCTGATGGGTTGGCCTGTCATGCACTCGCGTTCACCGATGATGCACAACTATTGGTTCGCGCAGCAGGGTTTGGCGGGGACTTACGTGCCGCTGGCGATACGGCCTGAGGGTTTGGCCGCCGCTTTGCGTGCGCTGCATCCGCTGGGTTTTGCGGGTTGCAATCTGACTATCCCGCACAAGCAGGCGGCGATGAAGATCGTCGACACGGTGGATGACGCGGCGCGGCGCATCGGCGCGATCAGCTGCGTAACTGTCCAGCCTGATGGATTGCTGGCGGGGACCAACAATGACTACATCGGCTTCCTTCGCAACTTGAGGCACGAGCAGCCGGATTGGCGTGCGGATGCCGGGCCGGTGGTGGTGCTCGGCGCCGGCGGTGGTTCACGCGCGGTGTGTTATGGTTTGATGCAGGACGGCGCGAAAGAGATTCGGATTGTGAACCGCACGTTTTCGCGTTCATTAGGGATCGTCGAAGCGTTCGATGGACCGATAAAAGCATATCCTTGGGAGCAGCGACACGACGTGCTCGACGGCGCGGCGACGGTTGTCAATGCCACCAGCCAGGGCATGGTAGGCCAGCCCGCGCTCGACATCAGGCTCGACAAGCTTGCAAAAAATGCCCTCGTCGCGGACATCATTTATACGCCGCTGGAATCGCCATTTCTGGTTGCCGCGCGGTTGCTTGGCAACCGTACCGTCAACGGCCTCGGCATGCTCCTGCACCAGGGCCCGCTGGCGTGGAAGTTGTGGTTTGGACTTGAACCTGTGGTTACTTTGGAATTGCGGACGCTGGTGGAAAAGAGTCTTTGATGCCTGCAGCGCAATGGATACGGCGGAAGGCGCTGCGCTTTTCCACCCTACGTATTCTGCCGCAATATCGAAATCAGACCCGTCACCCCGGTGAACACCGGGGTCCAGAGATAGTGACTTGGGCGATTGGGATTTTTCTGGATGCCGGTTTTCACCGGCATGACGGTCGTGTGACTACGATGGTGTAGTTCAATAAGCACTTGCCACGGCAGTGTGCGGGCAATGGAATATCTACTTCAGCTTGGCGCTGAAGTGATCCCAAGTGCGTTTGAACAACACATCGTTCCACAGCTTCTCCCGGCACATCGCGATCTCATGGTCATTGAAGCAGTACGGTTTGCCGATCTGCAGTGCCATGTATTGCCGGTAGGCATTTTCTTCGAGATAGTTGGCCAGAACGAAGGCCTCGACGATGCTCTTGCCGACGAGCACGGCGCCGTGCGATTTCATGATCGCCGCCGGTCGGTCGGCTAGTGTCGCGGCAAGGCGGTCCGCCATGCCCTTGTTGTTGATCGAATTCGGCGAATCGAGCATGGGCAGCGGGTAGACGAGTGTGCCCTGCGCATATACCGGTGCGTAACTCTTGCCCACCATGGTCAGGAACGTGGACCACTTGGGGTGTGCATGCACCACGGCCTTCACGTCCGGGCGCGCCCGGTAAATGCCGGCATGCAGGTGAAACTCCAGCGGCGGCTTGCCGTTACCCTCGATGACATTGCCTTCCATGTCTATGGTGCAGATGTCGGCGACTGTCAGCAGGCTGCGCTGGCAGGTGCCGATGTTGATATACATGCGGTCGTCGCCGACGCGGATGCTGGCGTGGCCGTTGTAGTCGATGATGTCGGCCTGCTCGAGCATGCGTATGCATTGCACCAGTTGCTGCTTCAATTGCTGTTCGGTTTCCGCCATGTTATCCCCGTGGATGTCTACCAGTTGACCTGCGCCCGCACTTGCGCGCGCCACAAATCCCATGAGCGCAGGCCCGCGGTCTGGTTGACCACATCGGCAAGACGCCCTTCTTCTTCATCGAGTGCCGCCACCGGCGCGCCCCTGCCCAACGCCATGGTCCAATGCTGGATGCGGGCATTGACCTCGGTATATACCGCGCGAAACACCGCACTCTGCAGTGTCGCGCCACACGCCACGCTGCCATGCGCGCGCATGAGCACAATATCCTTGTTGCCCATGGACTCGGCGAGCGCCACGCCTTTGGCGCCATTGCCAATCAGCATGTCGGTGGCGCCGAATTTATGGCGGATATCGAACACCGGCACACCTGCGGCGATAAAGGCTGCATTGTGGAACATCGCCTGCATGCCGACGTCGACCAGTCCGAACGGCACCACGGACGGCGAATGGCTGTGTACAACCGACATGATGTCGGGTCGTGCCTTGTAGATTTCGCCGTGGATGAAACGTTCGAGAAAACTGCCGCGGCCATTGGCGTTGCACGGATTGCTGTCTAGGTCGTATTCGATGATGTCGGCGGGTGTCACTAGTGCCGGCGCGATCGAGCGCGCCATCAGGTACCGGTCAGGCGCGGAGGGATGACGCAGGGAAATGTGGCCAAAGCCGTCCACCACGCCTTGCGCGACGAGAATGCGGCTGGCGGCCGCCAGATCACAAATGACCTGCTCGGGAACTTCGCCGCCGGAACCGGGTGTGCCGCTCATGATCCGCAGTTCGTCAGATAATGACCGGCGTCATGATGCCTTTCGGAAAGATTTCCTCGGGCGTGAACTCGCGGTGAGAAATGCCCTGCTGGTAGCAGTACAGTGACATCTGTTCCCACGTCAGGCGGTTTTCCTCGATGCCGTACGGGTACGGATCGCCGCCGAATTTATCGCGCATCTTGCGCGTGTAAGCCGTGAGCCAGGCCACCGGGTAGCGCGACACGGCCGGATCGAGCAGGCGCTCTATGCTGCGGCGCTTGGACTCCTGGAACGCGTTATAGAGGTTGCGTGCGACCCACGGATGCTCGTTAAGGATCTGCTTGCGCATCGCGATGATATGCATGATGGGCCACACCTTGGTGCGGTCATAGTATTCCTCTTCCATTTCGGGATAGTCCGGATAGAGGCGCACGACATCGGGATGGCCCTCTAAAAAGCAGTTCGGCGGACGCGCGATAATGGCACAGTCGATTTCGCCGGCAGCCAGCAGCTGGCTTAACGACTTGTCCGCGATGCGCGTCAGTTTCACGCCTTTGGGCAGGGTGATTTCGACTTTCTCCATGCGGCCGGCAGTGTTCGCACCGGCCTGTATCCAGTGCACGTCCTTCAGCTTTACGCCCATGTCGTTGTGCATCCAGCCGCGCATATAGACTGCCGCGGAATGCGCCCATTCCGGCGAGCCCACCTTCTTTCCGGCCAGATCCTTGACGGTGCGTATTTTGCTTTTCTTGTTGACGTAAAAGGAACCAAAGCGAAACAGCCTGGAGCAAATGACCGGTAGTCCGATGATGTCGCTGTTCTTGCGCGTTACCTGGGTTGCGAATTTGGCGAACGACAGCTCGGACAAGTCGAATTCGCGGTTGGCGGTAAAGCGCGCAAAGCATTCATGATGGCCGAAGTTGAACCAGTTAAGGTCTATACCCTCGGCTTTGACCAGGCCCATGCGCAGATCGCGGAAATGGTCGTAGTCGGTGGTCGCGATTGAAAGGTTCAGGAGTGACATGTTTTTCCCTGTGATGGGCGTGAAGGGGGCAGACTATAATAAAAATTATTGACGCGATGACGACGTGCAAGCCATGTCAAAAAACCCTGACATCGTGCGATGGAAACTGAATTCATCATTCAGTTCGAACGCAATCCGGCGTTCTTGATAATTTTGCCCCACTTCGCCATGTCGGCTTTGATGGCGGACGCAAGCTCGGTGGACGAACTGCCGACAGTCTCCACGCCGCTCACCAAAAATTTTGCTTTCACGTCGGGCACCGCCAACGCGCGGACAATTTCCTGATTCAGCCGTGCGATGAGTGGTTCAGGGGTTCCGAGCGGCGCAAAAAACGCATAGTTCGCCACCGATTCATAGCCGGGCAGACCCGATGATGCAATGGTGGGCAGACCGGGGAAGACGTCGGACGGTTCGGCGCTGGTGACGGCCAGCGCCCGCATGCGGCCCGATTTCAGGTGAGCGGTCGCGGCCGTCGCGACGGTGAACAGCACCTGTACGTGCCCGCCGAGCAGTGCGTTAAGCGATGCCGCGCCACCGCGGTAGGCGATATGTAGCATGTCTATGTCTGCCATCGCGCGAAATAACTCAGGCGAAAGGTGGGTGGAAGATCCTATGGAACCGGCAGAATAAGCAAGTTGTCCGGGTCGCGCCTTGGCGAGCGCGATCAGTTCCTTGACGGACTTTGCCGGCAGCGATGGATGTACGACCAGAACATTGGGCTGCCTGATCGCCATGGTGATGGGCACCAGGTCCTTTACCGGATCGTAGGGGAGGTTGTCCTGTAGAAAAGGCAGTAGCCAGGTGCTGCCACTGTTGAAAAGCACCGTGTGTCCGTCGGGTGCGGATTTGATGACAGCCTGAACCGCGAATATTCCACTTGCGCCACCTCTGTTTTCAACGATGACCGGCTGTCCGAATGATGCGGATAGCGTTTGCGCCAGCAGGCGGGCCGCAACGTCGGTGCCACCGCCTGGTTCTATGGTTACGATACGCACGACCTTCGAGGGAAATGGTTGAGCATGGCTCGCGCCCGATAAAACGACCATGCACATCAGCAGCATTTTCAAAAGCGAATATCGCGGTTTCAGCATCATCAACCCTGTTCAAGAACCATCCGGAATCGCAAGTGTATATGTTTTGCAAACAAGGTGTGTCGCAGGCCACGAGTTAGAATGCAGGTCGGCGGGGTGGCTCGGTTTTCGCGGAGCAATTTCGACGTGAGCAGAGTTGTCATAGCAGCAGGTGATGTCAGTGCCGGGTTTGAGCCCCCGGAGAGCGGTTTCATCTTTCACGAAGCCCCGCGCCGCTTTTCGCGATTCGTTCAACACGAACGACCGGCATGTAGCCCTACACTGTCATCTGTCTTTGAGCCGTTTCACAAAAACCCGCATTTCCTTCGCGGCCTGTTTGTCTCCCTTGCCTTCGGCAACCGTGATGCCGCGTTCGTAGGCTGAAATCGCGCGCTCCAGGCGCCCGCATTCGGTTAGTGCCTTGCCGAGCAATTTCCAAGCGGCCGAATATCCGGCATCCAGCAATACGGCCTTCTCCAGATGTTCCGCGGCGCCCGAGGGGTCGCCAATTTTCAAATACTCGTTGCCCAGGCTGAAACGCAGCAGCGCGCTGTCGCGTCCGGCTGAAATCATGCGTTCAAAATTGGCAATGGCAACGGAAATCATGGTGTCGTGCGCTATTCTCCTGCAATCAACGATTGAAATCCGGACGTGCAGGCTTCATCATAGCGCACATGTGCTTTTACTAGGGAGGATGTATGTCTAAGCAGTCTATCAATACCGCCGCCGCTCCGCAGGCGATCGGTACCTATTCGCAGGCGATACGTTGTGGCAATACCGTGTACCTGTCGGGGCAGATCGGGCTTGACCCGGCGACCATGCAGATGGTCGAAGGAGTGGAAACACAGATTCACCGGGTTTTCGATAATCTGAAAGCCGTTGTGGTCGAAGCTGGCGGCAGCCTCGATCACGTCGTAAAGTTGACGGTTTACCTGACCGACCTTGCGCACTTTGCGCGGGTCAACGAGATCATGGCGACTTATTTCAAACAGCCTTATCCCGCGCGAGCCGCCATAGGCGTCGCGAGTCTGCCGCGAGGCGCGCAGGTGGAAGTGGATGCGATTGTGGTGTTACAGGATTAGTCGATCGTTGTCGCGTTTCGACACCAACCTCGCGTGAGCAACAAACAGGCCACGAAATCCACGGCGGCACGCTCGTCGGCCCAGGCCATCCGTCGTAGAACCGATGCTCCTCAGTCTGTAGTCCCGAAGTCTCGCGGTTCGAATTCGAAACGTCGTTTCATCTTGCCAAACCTTGGCAAGGCGACGCTGGAAAAGCTCGGCAAACTGGGTATACACCATGAGTTTGATTTCGTGCTGCATCTTCCGCTGCGCTACGACGACGAGACTTGTCTGTATCCCATAGGCAGCGCGCCGGATGGCGAGCCGGTGCTGGTCGAAGGTACGATCGTGGACAATGCGATCAAGTTCCGGCCCCGGCGGCAGCTCGTGTGTACGGTCGAAGATGACTCCGGCGTGCTCGTCATGCGTTTCATGAATTTCTATCCAAGCCAGGTTGGTCAGCTTGCCCCGGGCACACGTGTGCGCCTGTTCGGCGAGATCCGGCAGGGGTTTTTCGGCGCCGAAATGGTGCACCCTAAATATCGCGTAGTGAACGGCGAGATCCCGGTCGCCAAGACATTGACACCGGTTTATCCGGCCACGGCCGGCATCAGCCAGGCCAATTTGCAGCGCATGATCAACGATACGCTGGCCACCAGTGAGCTCGAGGATACGCTGCCGCCGGACATGCTTGCCTCGTTGAGGCTGCCGACGTTTCGGGAATGCGTGATGTTTCTGCATCATCCGCCGCCGTCGGCGTTGCAGGAGGAATTGCAGACCCGATCGCACCCGGCATGGCGCCGCATCAAGTTCGACGAACTCCTGGCGCAGCAACTTTCGATGCGCATACATTACGACCGACGCGAAAAGACGAATGCGGCCCAGATGCTTCCGCTCGAAAAGCTAACGTGCGCATTGCTGGACAAGCTGCCGTTCAGGCTGACATCGGCCCAAGCGAAGGTCGCGGCGGAAATACGCAGCGATCTCGCGCGATTGCATCCGATGCACCGTTTATTGCAGGGCGACGTAGGCAGCGGCAAGACCATAGTGGCCGCGCTCGCCGCACTGCAGGCAATTGAGAATGGGTACCAGGTTGCGATCATGGCCCCGACCGAGATACTCGCCGAGCAGCATTTCAGAAAATTCTCGGGCTGGCTGGCTGCACTGGACATTTCGGTGGTCTGGCTGACCGGCAGCCTCAAGCGCGCCCAAAAGCGCGAAACGGTGGCGCAGATAGGATCGGGCGCCGCGCAGATCGTGGTTGGCACCCATGCCATCATCCAGGACGATGTCGAGTTTCAGAACCTTGGGCTCGCGATTGTGGATGAACAGCATCGCTTCGGCGTGCACCAGAGGCTGGCATTGCGCCTTAAAGGCGCGGGTTCGGGCGTGGCGCTCCAGCCGCATCAGTTGATGATGAGTGCAACGCCCATCCCGCGCACATTGGCCATGAGCTATTACGCGGATCTGGACGTGTCTGTGATTGACGAAATGCCGCCCGGGCGCACGCCGGTCGCGACGCGGCTGGTTTCAAGCAAACGCCGTGACGAAGTTGTGCAGCGCGTGCGCGATGCATGCATCGCGGGGAGCCAGGCGTACTGGGTGTGTCCCTTGATCGAGGAATCCGAAGCCCTGCAGCTGCAAACCGCCATCGATACTCATCAGACGCTGCTTGATACGTTTCCGGAAATCCGCGTCAGGCTTGTGCATGGACGGCTTTCCAACGCCGAAAAGGCGGACGCGATGCAGTCATTTCAGAACGGCGCAACGCACCTGCTGGTGGCCACGACAGTCATTGAAGTCGGCGTGGACGTACCAAACGCAACGCTCATGGTGATAGAAAACGCCGAACGCATGGGTCTTGCGCAATTGCATCAATTGCGCGGGCGCATCGGTCGCGGCGCGGGCAAGAGTACCTGCATATTGCTCTACGAGGATCCGCTGTCGGCGCTTGCACGTGAGCGTCTCAAGATCATCTTCAAGAATACCGACGGATTCGAGATTGCCCGCCAGGACTTGCGCATACGCGGCCCCGGGGAACTGCTCGGTGCACGGCAAAGCGGGGTGCCCATGCTTCGTTTCGCCGATCTGGCGACGGATGTGGACCTGCTTGAGTCGGCGCGCAACTGCGCCCTACACGTCTTACGCGAGAGACCGGAGGTCGCGGATCGTCATTTGCAACGCTGGCTCGGTGGAAAACAGGATTATCTGCGCGTCTGACAACTTCCGGCATGCGGATAGTTACGCCATCCCTTTGCCGTTTCCGGGATAATGGCGTCCTAAAATCCATAATGAACGCCTATTTGAACGCCTATTCTGTTGACACTTTGTGGCAGCCGCTTCCGCTTTGCGCCGACCCGCGGTTGCGGCGCTGGCTGCTAGGCCGAGGCTCGCTCACGCGCCGCATACAGTCGCGCTGCGAACATTTTCATGTCGATCTGCTCTTGCAGCGGCTTGCCGCGGTCGGATTCGATGAGTGTGGCCTGGTGCGGGCGCGTCCGGGCGCATCGGTGCTGGTGCGTGAGGTTACCCTCAATTGTGGAACGCGACCGTTGGTATTCGCGCATTCGGTGGTCGAACCCTGCGCGTTGCGCGGTCCGTGGCATATGCTGATGACACTGGGTACCCGTCCGCTGGGTGCGGCGGTATTCTCCAACCCGCGCGTGGAGCGATATGCGCTGCGGTTTCGGAAAATTGGACGGCAGCACGCACTTTATCGGCACGCGTCCGAGTTTATCGCGCGGCCGCCGCCGACCCTGTGGGCGCGACGATCCGTGTTCGTGCTCCGAAATTCGCGCCTATTGGTGACGGAAGTGTTTTTACCGGCTATCCTACATCTTGCGCCATGAGACTTAGACAACGCCTCCATACTTACGAGAAGCTGACGCGGCTCGACAAGCCCATCGGCGTACTATTGCTGATGTGGCCGACCTTATGGGCGTTGTGGCTGTCGTCCTACGGCAGTCCCAACCCCGAGGTCGCCGTGGTTTTTGTCGTAGGTGTGATCCTCATGCGTTCGGCCGGATGCGTGATCAACGATGTGGCGGACCGCAATTTTGACATTCATGTTGAGCGCACCCGGGACCGCCCGCTTCCCGCCAAACTGATCTCGACCAAGGAAGCATTGCTACTTGCGACCGGGCTGATACTGCTGGCGTTCCTGTTGGTATTGCAACTCAACGCGCTGACCGTGAAGTTGTCGGTGGCAGCGCTTGCACTCGCGGCGATTTATCCGTTTCTGAAACGATTTTTCTGGTTGCCTCAGGCTTGGCTCGGCGTCGCGTTTGGATTCGGCATCCCGATGGCGTTCGCGGCGCACCACAATCACATCGTGCCGCTTGCATGGGCGCTGCTCGCAGCCAATGTGTTTTGGGCCATCGCCTATGACACCGAATACGCAATGGTGGATCGTGATGACGACATCAAACTGGGACTGAAATCCTCCGCCATTTTGTTTGGTCGTTTTGATGTTGCAGGCGTCATGGCCTGTCACGCTTCGTTTCTGTTGATCCTGGCCTACATCGGCTGGTGGGCGCGGCTCGGCATATCTTATGTTTTGGGCGTGCTGATAGCCGCCATCCTTGCCGGGTACCAGTATCGCTTGATACGTGCGAGGGCACGCGAGAATTGCTTCAGGGCGTTTCTCAGCAATAATCTGATGGGCGCGGCAATCTTTGGCGGCATCGTTGTTGATTTCATCCTGCGCGACCCTTTGCTTGCCGGTTCGCCCGTGATACTGCCGCGCTGAAAAGATCTTGAAATATCGCGATCTGAGGGATTTCATTGCGCAGCTAGAGCAGCGCGGCGAACTCAAGCGTATCGCGGTCGAAGTCGATCCACGGTTCGAAATCACGGAAATCTGCGATCGCGTACTCAGGGCCGGCGGACCGGCCCTGTTATTTACGAAAGTCAGGGGAAGCTCGATACCGGTATTGAGCAATTTGTTCGGCACACCGCTGCGCGTCGCGTTGGGCATGGGCCAGGACAAGGTCGATGCATTGCGTGAGGTCGGCAAACTGCTCGCAATGCTGAAGGAACCCGAGCCGCCTCGTGGGTTGAAAGATGCGTGGGATAAACTGCCAGTGCTGCGCCAGGTGCTCAACATGGAGCCGCGGGTGGTGAGCGCGGCGCCGTGCCAGGAACAGGTTTGGGAAGGCAAGGATGTCGACCTGGGCAAATTGCCCGTTCAGACATGCTGGCCCGGTGATATCGCGCCGTTGATAACTTGGGGCCTGGTTGTCACGCGCGGTCCGCAAAAGACCCGGCAGAATCTGGGTATTTACCGCCAACAGGTTATTGCACCCAATAAGGTCATCATGCGATGGCTGGGTACGCGCGGCGGAGCGCTCGACTATCGCGATCACTGCCTCGCGCATCCGGAAGCGCCTTTCCCGGTCGCGGTCGCTTTGGGTGCCGATCCAGCAACGCTGTTGGGCGCGGTCACTCCTGTGCCCGACACTTTGTCCGAATACCAGTTTGCGGGGCTGCTGCGTGGCGCAAAGACGGAAATCGCCCGTTGCCTGAGCCACGACTTACAGGTACCGGCGAGCGCCGAGATCGTGCTTGAAGGGCATATCCATCCGGGAGAGACCGCGCTCGAAGGCCCGTTCGGTGACCACACCGGTTACTACAATGAGCAGGAACGATTCCCGGTTTTCACGATAGAGCGCATTACCATGCGTCGCGACCCGATTTATCACAGCACCTACACCGGCAAGCCGCCCGATGAGCCGGCCGTTCTGGGTGTCGCGTTGAACGAAGTGTTCGTGCCGCTGTTGCAGAAACAGTTTCCCGAGATCGTTGATTTCTACCTGCCGCCCGAAGGCTGCTCATACCGTCTGGCGGTCGTCAGTATGCGCAAACAGTATGCGGGTCACGCCAAACGCGTGATGTTCGGGATATGGTCGTTTCTGCGCCAGTTCATGTACACGAAATTCATCATCGTTACCGATGACGACGTCAATATCCGTGATTGGAAAGAGGTGATGTGGGCGCTTACCACGCGCGTTGATCCGCAACGGGACACCTTGATCGCGGACAACACGCCTATCGACTATCTGGATTTCGCGAGTCCGGTGGCTGGACTGGGCTCAAAGATGGGCATAGACGCGACCAACAAATGGCCGGCGGAAACGGCCAGGCATTGGGGAACGCCGATCGCCATGAGCGATGACGTCAAACGCCGCGTCGATACGCTGTGGAACGACTTGGGTCTTTAAAACGCCGGGATCGACAGGCAAAAAAATAGCCGGGGGCGACCCGGCTATGAAGTTCTGACGCAGCTTTTTGGTTAGAACTTTAGTACTGCGTCAACTGAAAAGAGGTTCACTTTTGAATCGCCGGTCGTGGTCGACGAACCTACACCGTTGAAGCGATCATATGCACCACGCAAGGCAAACTGCTTGGTAAAGTCGTATTGCAAACCTGCGCCGAACTTGAAGTCAAAACCGTTGTCGACTTTGTTCGCGAGGCCCACCGAATTGGGCACGTCCGAGTTGGTTTCCCAACGGTACCCGCCGAATCGAGCGAGTAATGACATGGAAGGGTTGATCGGAAACTTGCCTACCAGATCCAGGTTAAACAGATCCGCTTTTCTGTTTCCTGTTGCGGTGAACCGGTTGTTGGTATTCGTAAACTTCGCGGTTCCCAAGTCCATGTAACCGCCTTCAACGGCTAACAGGTTGCTGATCTGCATGCCTAGCTGGATTTTCCAGCCGAAGCTCTTGCTTTCGGTAGTGGTCGACGATGTCGTCAAACCGTTTCCGAGCGCGTAGTCATTGATGGACGCCGGATTCGCGTCTAAGGACGAACGTCCCACGCCGACGATGCCGTAGAAGTTTGATGCCGCCATAGCGGGGATTGCTGCGCTGGCGGCGGCTAGTGCCAAGACTGTGAGTGCTGATCTCTTAAACATGCTTATCTCCTAACTTTTGGCTTGCCTAGGCTGCCACTGGGATCGGCAAATAACCCTTATCGTTAGAGCGTTGAGACCAGCTTAAAGAAAAAACTTTAACTTGTCGACATAACCCCATTAATTTGCAGGGGAAATAATTATTATTGTTGTATTTTGACAACATTATCACACAACTATTTGTTTTAAAAGATATATTTTAAGTTGGGTTTGGTGTCAAGCTGGGCGCGTCGATTTCAGCGTGCATAAACCCATTTTAGTAGGGCATCCTGCGCCGCCTGAGCGCCCCCGGCCTGCGCATGATTGACGATGCAAACCACGACGGTGGTGCGCCCTTTGCCATCGAGCACATAGCCGGCAATGGTGCGCACCCCCGATAGGGAGCCGGTCTTGATGTGCGCCTGTCCCGCAACATCGGCGCTGGCGAGTCGCTTTTTCATGGTGCCGTCGACGGCGACCAACGGCATAGACGCGATGAATTCCGGCATTACCGGGCTACGTTGCGCGGCGAGCAGCAGGCGCGCCATGCTGCGCGCGCTTATCCGTTCCATACGAGACAGTCCGGAGCCGTTTTCCATCACCAATTCCGGGAATGCCAGACGCCGCTCACCTAGCCATTGCTGAATCGCGCGGCCGGATTTTTCGGGACTGGCCGGCGCGCCTAGCGCGATTGCACCGAGCGCAAGATAGAGCTGGCGAGCCATGACATTGTTGCTGTACTTGTTAATGTCGCGCACGATCTCGGACAGCGACTGCGTCTGATGCGCAATCAGGCGGCGCGCATCGGGTGGTGTCTTTGCATCTCGAACGCCGCCGCTGAACGTGCCACCCAGTTCGCGCCAGAGCAAGGTAAAAACGCCGTGCACATACTGCGTATGGCCCAATACGCTGTAGCTGCGGGTTTTTTCGCCGCACGCCGCGGAAAAATTGCCATTGAAAGAGAGCCGCGCGCCCGCGCTGTCGCCGGACGAGGCAACCTTGAGCCGGCTGATCCAGTCGCCGCAAGGTGCGTTGTCGAGCACCACGTTATTGACGATCTGCACCTGCGGCAGCGCCGGCTCGGCGACGATCCTCAGCGCACGCCGCTCGCTATCCGGCAGAAACGTCAGACCCAGCGCCTTGAAATTCACCAGCAGCGCATCGGGCGGCGTGTTGTACGGACGCGTGGGTTCGTTATCGAATCCCGCGGGATCTATTTCCGGAATGGCAAAGTAACTGCGATCGAGCACGAGATCACCGCGGATCTCGCGCACGCCGCGCGCACGCAGACCTCGCAGCATCAGCCAGAAATTTTCAAGCGTCATGCGCGGATCGCCGGATCCCTTGAGTATCAGGTCTCCGTTCAAAACGTCGCCCTGCACGGTGCCGTTCGACAATACTTCCGTCGTCCACTGGTAAGCGGGGCCGAGTTGGTCGAGCGCCGCAAATGTCGTCAGCAGCTTGATGGTGGACGCGGGATTGAGCGCACGCTCGTCGCCGACCGCCAGCACCGGCCGTTCTTCATTGACGTCCTGCACGTAAACCCCGACGGCGGACTCCGGTATGCCCGCTTGCGTCAGCGCCTGTGCAATCGCCGGCGGCAGCTGCGTCCGGCCGGTCTGCGCGACGGCGATTGTCGCCAGGCAGCAGCACAGCAGCGCCAACGCAATGCGTCGTGCTCTATTTGAACAGAACATCCAAAATCTCCAATGTGCGCGTGACGAGCATGTCGATCTCGCGATCGTTAATGACATAAGGTGGCATGAAATAAACGGTGTTGCCTATCGGTCTCAGCAGCAGCTCTCGTTCCAGCGCGGCTGCATGAAAATTGCGCGCAAACTCAGCGTCGTCGGTGTCGACGTCAAATGCCCAGATCATGCCGGTATTGCGGAAATTGCGAACGCGCGCGTGCCGTGCCAGTGGCGCCGCCACGCGGCTGATGTGCGCGGCCTTGGTGCGGTTGACGTTGATGACATCGTCGTCGCGGAATATATCGAGCGTCGCGAGCGCGGCACGGCATGCCAGCGCGTTGCCGGTATAAGAATGCGAATGCAAAAATCCGCGCGTCACGCTGTCGTCGTAGAACGCCGCGTACACTTTGTCCGTCGTCATCACCACCGACAATGGCAGATAGCCGCCGGTGATGCCCTTCGAAAGACACAGGAAATCGGGAACAATATCCGCCTGCTGGTGCGCGAAAAACGTGCCGCTGCGCCCGAAGCCGATCATGATTTCATCCGCAATCAGATGCACCTCGAAGCGCTCGCACAGGGCTCGCGCACGGCGCAGGTATTCCGCATCATACATCGCCATGCCTGTCGCACCTTGCACCAGCGGTTCGACTATTAGCGCCGCCGTTTGCGCATGATGCGATTCAAGATAACGTTCGAGCGCCTGCGCGCAGCGTTCCGCGTATGCGCGTGGCGATTCGCCATTTTCCGCCAAGCGAAAATCCGGACTGGGCACCTGCGCGCATTGCCGTAGCAGCGGCGCATACACGTCCTTGAACAGCGCGACATCGGTCACGGAAAGCGCGCCCAGCGTCTCGCCGTGATAGCTGTTTGTCAAACTGATAAACCCTGTTTTCTCGGAACGCCCGCTATTACGCCAGTAGTGATAACTCATCTTCAGCGCGATCTCGGTCGCCGATGCGCCGTCGCTGCCATAGAAGCAATGGCCAAGCGTGTTGCCCGTGAGCCCCGCCAGGCGCTCGGACAACTGCACCACCGGTTCATGGGTAAAGCCCGCGAGCATGACATGCTCAAGTTCGGCAAGCTGTGCCACCAGCGCCGCATTGATGCGCGGGTTGGCGTGTCCGAACAGATTAACCCACCATGAACTAATGGCATCGAGATAGCGTCGTCCGTCAAAGTCGTAAAGCCATGTGCCGCGTGCGCGCGCAATCGGCACCAGCGGCAGCGACTCGTGCTGCTTCATTTGGGTGCACGGATGCCATACGGAGCACGCGCTACGTGTCAGCAGATCGGTGTTATGAGTGCCAGCGTTCATCGAAATTTCCGGGATACCGCGATGGCTTCAACGCACGGTGGAATTGATTTTTCAGAGTGTGCAGACGAAGAAACACGGGGTGTATTGAATAGCGGGGGAAAACCATCGCTGTTGTCGGCAATCGCACAGATGGAGCAAGTTCAAGCTGTATCGGTATCGTGCCGTAACAGTAAACAAGTTCTGGTGCGATACACGTCAACGTGATTACCCGATGTGCCGTTATTGGAACTGTGTAGTAGGCATCAATATTGCTCTGGTGTGAGTGTAGCATTCCTGTGGAGGTGAACTTGCCATGGAATTACGCGATCGCATTGAAGATCAGTTAGCCTCGACCGGCCTGCCATTGTTTGCCGTTACGCTCGCCGCAGTCCCTTGTCCCGACACACCCGTCATTCTCACATTGCATTGGCACGGTTTCATCAAGGAAAAGCTTGCCGACCTGGAACAAGCTCAGGTTGTTTCCTACACACCTGTGCCAAGTTCGGCGCTGCAACTGAATGAACGCTGGCAGGACCTGCTGGCGGTTGATCGTGCCGCGATGGAAGCGGCGTGGGAATTCGGCGCATGGGACGTACAACGTGCCGAGCGCCCCGGCTGCATGCGTCCCGGTGCCGAAGCGCGTGAAGCAATGGAATGTCTGCAGGCGTTTGGTTCGTTTCCGTTCGGTATCAACGGCAACAGCGTGGTGGTAGCCGACGCGCCCGATGCAGATGAGCTCGTCGAAGTCGCCGCGCGTCGCGGTTATCTGATGTGGATGTTCCGCCCGGTACGCGGCGGCATCTGGGGCGAGTATGCTGACGATGCCACGTTAACCGAGGATGGACGCCGCAAGTTGCCGTGCCCATTGCCGCCGATACCGCCGACTTGCGAAGGCAAGCGCCAGACTGTCTATCGTTTCGGCGTGTCGGCCTTGAATACTCTGACGCATTAGAATCTTGTTATCCGCGCGGACTCCTCCTGGCGCCCAACTTTAGGCCGCACGACAGGGGGTGCGTAAGCCTAACGTTCCGTATCGCAGATCTCGGATCGCCCTCGTCCAGAGCACATAACACTCTGTTTTACAAAGTATTTGTATTGCTGTCCCGTGCAATGCGGTGGTGGCCGGTGCGTGTCTGCAGCTCCCAACCCCTTGAAATTTCAGCCTTGAACGAATATTATTAGCACTCGCTCGAACTGAGTGCTAATAATATTCCCCGTGTTTCATTAATTTCGATTTAGGAAAGAGGAGATGCATTTATGAAGATTCGTCCTTTACACGACCGCCTCATCGTCAAGCGGTTGGAAGAAGAGCGCAAGACCGCCTCGGGTATCGTCATTCCCGACACCGCTGCTGAAAAGCCCGATCAAGGCGAAGTTAAAGCTGTAGGCAAAGGCAAAATTTTGGAAGACGGCAAGGTTCGCCCGATCGACCTGAAAGTCGGTGACCGCGTGCTGTTTGGCAAGTATTCCGGCCAGACTGTCAAAGTCGAAGGCGAAGAACTGCTCGTGATGCGCGAAGAAGACATCATGGGCGTCATCGAGTAACCGCTTAGATAACCAGGAGAACACACATGGCAGCAAAAGACGTCAAATTTCATGATTCAGCCCGCGCCAAAATCGTCGCGGGTGTCAATGTCCTGGCCGATGCGGTCAAAGTGACCCTAGGCCCCAAAGGCCGCAACGTCGTGCTTGATCGCTCGTTCGGCGCCCCCACCATCACCAAGGACGGCGTGTCGGTAGCGAAAGAAATCGAACTCAAGGATAAGTTCGAAAACATGGGCGCGCAGATGTTGAAAGAAGTTGCAAGCAAGACTTCCGACATCGCCGGCGACGGCACCACCACCGCGACCGTGCTCGCGCAATCGATCGTGCAGGAAGGCATGAAGTTCGTTGCCGCCGGCATGAACCCCATGGACCTGAAGCGCGGCATCGACAAAGCGGTTGAATCAGTGGTCGCCGAACTGAAGAAACTGTCCAAGCCCTGCACCACCAACAAGGAAATCGCGCAAGTCGGCGCCATCTCCGCCAACTCCGATTCCAACATTGGCGACATCATTGCCAAGGCCATGGAAAAAGTCGGCAAAGAAGGCGTGATCACCGTTGAAGACGGCTCCGGCCTGCAGAACGAACTCGAGGTCGTCGAAGGCATGCAGTTCGACCGCGGCTATCTGTCGCCGTATTTCATCAACAACGCCGACAAGCAAATATCGCTGCTCGAGAGCCCCTATGTTCTGCTGCACGACAAGAAGATCTCGAACATTCGCGATCTGCTGCCGTTGCTGGAACAAGTCGCGAAAGCCGGCAAGCCCCTGCTCATCATCGCCGAAGAAGTTGATGGCGAAGCGCTGGCAACCCTGGTCGTCAACAACATCCGCGGCATCCTCAAGACCTGTGCGGTCAAAGCCCCCGGCTTTGGTGATCGTCGCAAAGCCATGCTCGAAGACATCGCCATCCTCACCGGTGGCACTGTGATCGCGGAAGAAGTTGGTCTGTCGCTCGAAAAAGTGACGCTGACCGACCTCGGTCAGGCCAAACGCATCGAGATCGGCAAGGAAGAAACCACGATCATCGACGGCGCCGGCGATAACAAGGCCATCGAAGGCCGCGTCAAGAGCATCCGCAGCCAGATCGAAGAAGCGACCAGCGACTACGACAAGGAAAAACTCCAGGAACGCGTGGCGAAACTCGCCGGCGGCGTGGCGTTGATCAAAGTCGGCGCTGCGACCGAAGTCGAAATGAAGGAAAAGAAAGCGCGTGTCGAAGACGCATTGCATGCAACCCGCGCCGCTGTCGAAGAAGGCATCGTGGCGGGCGGCGGAGTAGCGCTGATCCGTGCACGTTCCGGTCTGGCCAAGCTCAAGGGCGACAACCATGACCAGGACGCGGGCATCAAGATCGTGCTGCGCGCACTCGAAGAGCCGGCACGCATGATCGCCTACAACGCCGGTGACGAGCCCTCCGTCGTGATCAACAAGGTTGTAGAAGGCAAAGGCAACTTTGGCTACAACGCCGCAAGCGGCCAGTATGGCGACATGGTTGAAATGGGCGTGCTCGATCCGACCAAAGTTACGCGCTGCGCATTGCAGAACGCCGCTTCGGTCGCCGGCCTGATCCTCACCACCGATGCCATGGTAGCCGAAGCGCCTAAGGAAGACGCCGGCCACGCACATGGTGGCCCCGGCGGTATGGGCGGCATGGGCGGCATGGACATGTAATTAGCGCATCCGCGCCGGTTACACAGTCGCTCCTCCGGGAATTTTCCGGGAACAAGTAAAAGGAAAAAGCCCCGCGCGAGCGGGGCTTTTTTTATGCGCGTCAGCTTCGCTTCCCTTCCTTGCATCGACGGGGACCCCGGGTCGATGGACACACCAGAACAGGCGCGGCGGCGAAGTGTTGGGGGTAGGTAGGTGGCAAATCGCATCGCGACGAACTTGCAACAAAACCATATGACCCGCTCGAAATTGGGCCAGCCAACAATATGAGGTAAAATCACAAACTTGACGCATTCGAGCCTTACGGTTCTAATAGCGCCCTTTTGTCGCCCTGCCCACGTCCGTGTGCAGTCACGATAGGCCAAGTAGCTCAGTCGGTAGAGCAGAGGACTGAAAATCCTTGTGTCGGTGGTTCGATTCCGCCCTTGGCCACCACTTTTCAAAGCCAACTGCTCTCGGTTGGCTTTGTCATTTCTGGCTTTCCCCCGCGCCACGCGGACGTTCGGGTTTCACCACATCCGCCTGTCGGGCGCCGGCGTTTTACCCGGATTGTTCACGCCTTGAAATCAATGTGCCACTCTGGAGGCAGATGACCGCTACCGCTCTTGTGCCAGAAAACGCACGATATCCTTGCCGTTCCGCGATTTGTCGCGATTCTCCGGCGTTTCCTTTCCGAGTGCGGTGTTTGCAACGAATTGAAAGATGTCCGCTGCTCCCTCGAACACTTTGGGCGTGATGCCTGACGCGGCGAGCGTCCGCGAAATCTCCATCATTTCCGGCACCCAGCGATAGGCTTTGGGCGGCATGAGCGGAAACTGCGCAAGTGTCCTCTCAAAAAAGTCGGGGCGGGTTTGCCGGAGTTGCTCCTCCAGCATGCCGTCGACGCCCAGGCGTTGCGCCGCGATCATCACCTCCAGCCATAGCGCCTGCGTGCCTTTGTTAATTGCGGCATAGCACATCTTGAGAGCACTCGCGTCGGCGATGCGATCGCTGACCACGTGCACGGCAAGTTGCGGACCTGCGAACTGTTCGAGATCGGTGGCACCGGGCCCCGACACATAGAGATGAGCCTTCGCCTTGCCGCGCGGCGGAGAGCCTATGATGCCGGCATCGAGGAAGCGACCACCCGCGCCGCTGATCACGCCGGCAATTTCATGGACGGTGTCAGGCGCGATCGCATTGCAATCGACGATCAACGTGTGATGTCCGCAGGCACGCAGCGCATCGGCCGCATAGCGTGCGAATTCCAGCGCGGCGCCAGGGTTCAGAATGGACAACACGACATCGCATTCCGAGACGAGCCGCGCAATCGTGCCGAGGTCGTCCAATCCCGCCTCGCGCGCAAGCCTGTGGCTGCGTTCGCTGCGCTGGTCGAGTGCGGTACACACCGTGTAACCTTGCACCTTGATCTGCATCGCGATGGCCTGGCCCATGTCGCCGGGGGTCATCAAGCCTACTTTTTTGAATTTCATGGTGTTGCCTCTAGTAAGTACTGGCGGGGGACGCAGTGTTCGTCGGCATGCCACAATCCACGCCCGTAAACGGGCGAAGCAAACGAACCGATTACTCGGCTTTCATGCCGGTGGCTTGCACGACCTTGGCGAATCGCGCGCTTTGCTCCTTGAGATAGGCAGAGAATTCGTGCGGCGTGTTGCTGGTCAATTCGGCGCCTTGCGCGGCCGCGCGTTCCCTGGCATCGGCGTTTTTGACCACTTTCGCGATTTCCGCGCTGACACGCAAGACGATGGATAGCGGCGTGCGCGCTGGCGCCAGTATTCCGTTCCACGCACCGATATCAAACCCCGGATACCCTGATTCGGCCACCGTCGGCACATCGGGCAGAGCTGGAGTACGCCTGGGGCTGCCGATCGCAATGGCACGCAGCCTGCCGCTCTGTATCAGCGGCATCGCCGGCGGCATGGTCGAGAATGTCATTTGCACTTCGCCCGAGAGCAGCGCGGTCAGTTGTCCGGCGGTCCCTTTATATGGCACCTGAATAATGTTGACGCCGGCCATGAGTTTGAGCAACTCCGCGCCGAAATGCGCCGAAGCGCCGGTGGTACCGGATGCGTAATTGAATTTGCCCGGCGATGCCTTGGCCAGCGCGATCAGTTCCTTGACGGCTTTCACCTGCAGCGACGGATTTACCAGCAGTACGCTGTGGGTGAGCGCTACCAGACTAACAGGGGCAAAATCCTTGACTGGGTCGTAGGGCAGTTTAGGCATCAGGCTCGGCAGCACGGAGTGGCTGGTATTGGCCAACAGTATGGTGTATCCGTCAGGCGTAGCTTTGGCGAGTGTTTCGGTCGCGACGACGCCGCCGCCACCGGGCTTATTGTCGATCACCACCGGTTGGCCCATGCTGTCGGAAAACCCTAGTGCAAATGTGCGCGCCAGTATATCCGTGCCGCCGCCGGGGGCGGAGACCACGAGCAGGCGGATGGGTTTTTGCGGATAAGACTGGGCCTGCGCGCACCTGCAGCCAAGCAGCACGCACGCGCCGAAAAACAACGGCTGCAGGATTATTTTCAATTCAAGCTTGCAACAGTGGCCGTAGTTTCCGTGCGTCGCTCAGTTTTTCGATGGCCCAGATGGTATCGCACAGCTTGCGCGCGCGTGCCTTGCCGAGCACCGGCGCCAGCAAGTCGTAACTTTTGGCGTCCACGTCGGCGCGCGTCATCGGATTGTCGCGTGTGCCGCGCACCGCCTTGGTGTGATGCCGCAGTTTGCGACCGTCGCGCATGCGGATTTCTACCACGGCCTGGCGTTTCTCCTTGATCTTCTGGAATTCGTCATTCCCGACCAGCTTGATGCGTTTGCGCAGCGCCAGCACTTTGGGGTCCTTCATGCGCTTCACGTCATGCGACGACTTGAAAGTGGCATTGCCGTCGAGCAGCATGATTGCGCACATGTGCTGCAGGCAGATATCGGGCATTTCGCGGTTGTTGACCGTATTGGCGCTGTGGTGAGACATGATGACTTCGACGCTGTCGACATCCTTGCCTTTGATGCCGTGTGCGCGTATCAGTTCGATCAGCGAGTCGAGCGGCGCCTGTATCGGCGAACCCACTGACCAGCGTTTTATGTTGGTATTCATGATCTCGTAGGTCTTGCCGAGTTCACGTATGAGTTCTCCGGGATTCGGTTTATTTCCGAATGCAATGAAAAAATTGCGCTCGCCGGAAAAGACATCGTCAACGCCGGTAAAGCCGTGCGCAACCATCGCGGCGGCGGCGGTACCGTTGCGTGCCGGCATGCCACCGAAGTCGAATGCCTTTTCGATGTGATCCGCATCGCGTGCCCAGCACGAAATTCCCGCCGCCTGCTGCGCGGTGAATGACAACGCGTGCCGTACCTGACGCTGATTGAGGCCGCACATCGCGCTGGCCGCCGCTGCCGCGCCGAACATCGGGCCGAAACTGTGCGACGAATGGCCGTCTTCCTTGAATTCGTACGCGTGCAGGGCCATGGTGAGGCGCGTGCCGACGTCGTAACCCAGTGCCACCGCGCGCAGTAGCGCCGTGCCATTGCGCGCTTCGCGTTCGGCCATCGCGAGTGCTGCCGGCACGATGCCGCAGCCCGGGTGAGTCAGCGACGGCGCGTGCGAATCGTCGGTTTCATCGGCGTGAGCGAGCATGCCGTTGGCCAACGCGGCATTGGCGGCGGACGTCAGGACACGGCTGCCCAAGACCGTGGCTTCCTTGTTGCCGCCCAGCGTTCTGGTATATGAAATGGCTTGCTGGCCCGGCAACAATCGCGAACCCGACACCATGGCGGCGATGGTATCGAGCAGATGTTGTTTGGTTTTTTCCGCGACCGCCGCAGGCAACGGCTTGCGCAACGCGCCCGCGATATACCCGCTCAATTTCTGCATCAGTGGGGAAATGTTTGAGGATGATTTTCCGGCCATGGCATAAGTCCTTGATATTATGTGTATTTATGATGCCGCTTAGGGCATGAGTATGCCGCCATTGACGTGTATGGACTGGCCCGTGATGTAGCGCGCGCCGGGGCCGCACAGCATGCGCACCAGCGCGGCGACTTCCTCGGCTTCGCCAAAGCGGCCGACGGGCGGCACTTTATGATTGTGCTTGATTCGTTCCGGCGTGCCGGGCATGCCGCGCGCCGTATCGATCTTGCCGGGTACCACGCAGTTGACCGTAATGTGGTCAGGCGCGAGATCCAGCGCCAGCGCCTTGGTCATGCCCGCCAGTCCGGCCTTGGCCGTGACCAGAGGCGCATGGTTAACCGCCCCCTGATGGCCGGTCAGTCCGCCGAGGTTGATGATGGTGCCGCCACCGGCCTTGCGCAAATGCGGCAGGCTCGCTTGCACGCAATTGAAGGCGCCGTCGAGCACCACCGACAGTGCGCGCCGCCAGTCATCGAGTGACACCTGGTCTACAGGCACCGACGGAAATCGATAGACGGCGTTATTGACCAGAAAGTCGAGGCGCCCGAACTTCTTGATCGTCGCTTCGACCATGGTTGCCACGGCCGCGGGATCGGTAATATCGGCGAGGTGCAGCGCCGCCTGACCGCCGTTGCCCGCGATCATCTGCACCGTCTTTTCGCCATCGGCGCGCGATGTGCACGCATTGACCATGACGGCGGCACCGCCAGCGGCAAGCGCGCGCGATATGGCGCGCCCGATATTTCGCGCGCCACCGGTCACCAGCGCGACTTTGCCGGCCATCTCGCTGCCCGGTGTCATCCCTGCCGTGCTTGATGCCATGTATCTTCCCGAGCTATGGATTGAACGCCGCAAAGAAAGTAACTGTCAGACAGCGGATCGCTGGCGCGCGCATCCGGTGGCGCCGGGGAATTCTAACAGTAGCGGATACCCCATACAACGCGCTTCCGGCATCGAATGCGCTAAAATATTGAAACGCATGAATTCATAAATTAAGGAGCGAGCCGTGAGAAAACCACAGGTCGGAATCGTAATGGGCAGCCAAAGCGACTGGGATGTGATGCAGCAGGCAGCGCGGCAGCTCAAGGACTTTGGCGTGCCTTATGAGGCGCGCGCACTATCTGCCCATCGCACGCCGGATTTACTGATCGAATGGATAGAAGGTCTCGAAAAGCGCGGCGTGCAGTGTTTTATTGCAGGCGCCGGCGGTGCCGCGCATCTTGCCGGAGTGGTGGCCAGCAAGACCACGCTGCCGGTGCTCGCCGTGCCGATACCGACCAAGAATCTGGGCGGTCTGGATTCGCTGCTGTCCATGGTGCAAATGCCCAAAGGCATACCGGTCGCAACCTTCGCCATCGGCGAGGCTGGTTCCGCCAACGCCGGTCTGTTTGCGATTGCCATGCTGGCTTTGCACGATGCAGGTCTCGCGAAAAAACTCGAGGCTTTCCGCGCCAAACAAGTTGCCGCCGTCAAAGCGGTCAAGTTGCCCGAACTATCGTGAGTCGCTGCGCAAGCGCTCGATATCAATTTACATATTGAAATACACACATGAGTAAACCTACGCTACTGGAATCAAGTCTGAGCAGCCTCAAGTTCCTGCACCGCGGCAAGGTGCGTGACATTTACGCCGTCGGCGACGACAAATTGCTGATCATACAAAGCGACCGCCTGTCCGCGTTCGACGTTATTCTCCCGGACCCGATACCCGGCAAAGGCGAAGTGCTGACGGAAATGTCGTTTTACTGGTTCAAGAAACTCGGCCATGTGATACCCAACCATCTGACCGGAGTTGCCCCAGAATCGGTGGTTGCGGCTAACGAACGCGATGTGGTCGCGGGCCGCGCAATGGTCGTGCACAAGCTCAAACCGCTGATGATAGAGGCCGTGGTGCGCGGTTACATCATTGGTTCGGGATGGAAGGACTATCAGAAGACGGGAAAAGTATGCGGTATCAAGCTGCCCGCCGGGCTCAAGGAAGCAGAGAAATTGCCGGAAGTGATATTTACACCGGCCACCAAGGCGCCCGCTGGCGAGCACGATGAAAACATCGATTTTGCCGCCGCCGAAAAAATCGTCGGCGCCAAGCTCGCTGCGCAGGTTCGCGACGTGTCGATACAACTCTACAGCGAAGCGGCGGCGTATGCCAAGACCAAAGGCATCATCATTGCCGATACCAAGTTCGAATTCGGGACTGACGCCAACGACAAACTTTTCCTGATCGATGAAATCCTGACCCCCGACTCATCGCGTTTCTGGCCCGCCGACGAATACCGCACGGGCATCAGCCCGCCATCTTTCGACAAGCAGATCGTACGCGACTGGTTGGAGACACAGCCCTGGAACAAAAAGCCTCCCGCACCGCAACTGCCCGCCGATGTGCTGAAGAAAACCTCGGACAAGTACAACGAGGTTCTGCGTTTGCTTACGGGTGCTTGAGAAAAATCCTGAAATCGACAAGGCCGCGGCTATCCTGCGTGCCGGCGGCCTGGTCGCATTTCCAACCGAAACGGTCTATGGGTTGGGGGCGGATGCGCGTAATCGTGAAGCGATTGCCAGGTTGTACGTCGCCAAGGGACGCCCCGCTCGTCATCCGGTCATCGTGCATATCGCCGACGTTATTCAACTTCAACAATGGGCCTGCGATATCACGCCTGTGGCGCAAAAACTTGCGCGGGCATTCTGGCCAGGGCCGTTAACCTTGGTGTTGCGGCGTGCAGCCGGCGTTCATGACGAGATTACGGGTGGTCAGGATACGGTCGGCATACGCGTACCGTCGCATCCGATGGCTCGTCTGCTGCTCTCTGCATTCGGTGGCGGTATCGCCGCGCCGTCGGCCAATCGCTTCGGTCACGTCAGCCCGACCACCGCTCAGCACGTGAAACAGGAATTTGGCGATAGCGTTGCGCTCGTGCTTGATGGCGGAGCGTGCGAAGTCGGTATCGAATCGACGATAGTCGATGTCACAGGCTCATCTCCTGTGCTGTTGCGTCCCGGACATATTTCCGCGCTGCGGATCCGCGACGCTACGGGAGTGTCACCGGCCATGCCGGCGGCAGGGTCGCCGCGCGCGCCGGGCACGCTGGCCGCGCACTATGCGCCGCGCACGCCGCTGGAAATTGTGCAGGCGGGATTAATGGAAAAACGAGCGCAGGAACTGACGCGCGACGGCAAACGTGTCGCCATACTCGCACGCGTATCGACGCTGCGCGCAGGCACGGCGTGGATCGCAGCGCCAACCGAAGCCGCCGGCTATGCGCATGATTTTTATGCGAATTTGCGCACGCTGGACGCGGCGGGCTGCGCGGTAATTCTGGTTGAAGGGCTACCCGATACGCCGCAGTGGGCAGCGATCAATGACCGGCTAGGTCGCGCTGCAGTGGGGTCTCAACGACCTTAAGGGTTTTGACGCCGCTGACGACGACGCGGTTGCGTCCGCCGGACTTGGCCTCGTAGAGCGCGGCGTCAGCCATCTGCAGCAGTTGATCGCGGCTGCGCGTATGCTCCGGAGAGCATGCCACGCCCAGCGACAACGTAACAGAACCGAGCGCCTTGCCATCGTGAACGATGCGCATTTCGCGCGCCGCTTCGCGCAGCATTTCAGCGCGCTGGCGTCCGATTTCCAGACTGGCCTCGGGCAGGATCACCGTAAATTCCTCGCCGCCGTAACGGCACGCAATATCCCCGCCGCGTACAAAGCGTTGCAGTACGCTGCCCAGATCGCGCAGCACGGCATCACCCGCCGCGTGGCCGAAGGTGTCGTTGAAGGCCTTGAAATTGTCGATGTCGAGCATGATCAGCGACAGCGGCAGAGTCTTGCGTTCGAGTCGGGACAATTCCCGGTCCAGCGTTTCTTCAAGAAATCTGCGGTTATAGAGCCCGGTCAACGGATCGCGTACGGATTGTTGCCGCAGTGCTTCACGCAATCTGATATTGAAGAGCGCCAGCGCCATTTGTTCCGCGACCGACGCAATGAACTCCAGCCTGGCGGCGCTCAACGTCGCGGCGTCGACGTCGCGCGCTTGCAGGAAGAGCAAGCCCGAGGCTGCGCCTTGCGCGATCATCGGCATGCATACGCCCGGTCGCGCGATTTCGCCCGGCGCATGAGCAATGTGAGTACACGCTATTGAACTTTCATCGGCGCCGGACACATGCATGCGACCACGGCGCAATGCCCAGCAATCCGCGCTCGAAAACGTTTCTTCACGCGTTGTGTCGCCTCGGCGACTACCCCAGGACGCTACCGGGTCCACATGGTTGTGCGAATTGTTGAACAGGTATACCACCCCGGATTCTCCGGGGAACAAGACAGGGCCAAACCGCGCGATCGCCGCATAAGCTTCATCGGAACTTGCACAGGTTTGCAGAAAACTGCTCATCTGCCCCAGAACCGTTGCCTCGTGATGGCGTTGCTGGAGCGCGGTCAGGCGGCTCTCAAGGTCCGCACTCGCCTTGCTTCGTGCAGCGCCACTTTCCCGACGCGTTGCTTCTTCACGCCTCGCGAGTAACAGCAGGCCGCCAAATACGCAAAGCATGATGGCGGTCGAAAGAATATTCGTTAACGACCGTAAATTCGCGTTGATCTCCGCATCGTTCACGCGCGTGGCACGCAAGACTTCCTGCTGATTCTGCAGCGCCTCCACCATGGTTTTGATTCGAGTCATCAGAACTTTGCCCTGATCATTGCGGACCAGCGACGTTGCGACTTGCGTGCCCCTGTCCTTGCGTATCGCGATTGCTTCGTTCAATGATTCAAATCGCCGATCTATGGTGTTGCCGAGCTCGATCAGGCGCTCGCTTTGTCCGGCTTCAACGGCAATCAGCCGTGACAGTTCTTTCAGCCGCGCAGTGATGGACGGACGCGTGTGCAGATAGGCTTCGAGAAAACGCTCTTCGCCGGTCACGATGAATTCACGCTGGTCGATTTCGGCATCGACGACCGCGGCACGAAGCTCACCCAGCAGCCGGATCTTGCGCTCGGATTCGGCCACCAACTGATACGCGCCGACCAGATTATTGAGTGTCACATGCGACACGATGGCGCTGATCACGACCAGCAGTAATGCCAGTGTGTAGCCGGGGCCGATTCTGTTGGAGGAATGCGATTCCATAGTCAACCGTGGCCGATGTCGGGATCCTTATTCTGCACAGGCACCAACGTAATCATCCCGCAGGTTGTGCGCAGGTCGATGCACGAGAATATATCATCAGGAGCCTGGGCAATGCGATGCCGCTGGGCGGAAAGCAACAATCTCTTATAAAACAAATGGTTATCTGGATTATCGAAGGCGTTGAACGAGAAATTGACTGACACGCTTGAGCAGTTCGCCCTCGCTGCCGGAGAAGTAATGGTCGGCGCCCGCAACTTCGATTTGCGCCGAGCCCTTGAGCGTCCTGAGCCCTGCCGCGCGCGCCTCCGCTTTCTGCAGAACTTGCGGAAAGTCATGCTGGCCGTAAATGTCGAGCACGGGCATACGCAGCTTGTCGATTTCGACGAACGCGCCGCTGCTAATGCCGATGGCGATCCATGCCGCGATACTGCCGCCAGGGGTGCTGGCGAGAAAGTAATTGCTCATGCGCGATCCCATGCTGTGCGAGGCGAGCACGATGCGACGGTGGCCTTTATCGGCCAGGAAAGCGACCGCTGCGAGCATGCGTTCGGCGGCGTCCGGGAATAGCGCATCGTAGTGCTCGCCCGGCGCGCCTGCACTCAGCACCGGCATCTGCACCGACAGCGTCGCATAGCCCTGATCCGCAAGGCCGCTGCGCAACGCACCGATCAGCGCCCAGTCAGGATGCACCCCCATGCCGTGCACGACGATAACCGCCGCGCGCGCCTTCGCAACCGCGGTGTATATCGCCAGAAATTTGTGGCCGGACGGTTGTGACAGAAAAACGGCGTCGCCCACGACGAGTCCTGGAATAATCTCGTCCGCCCAGCGCTTCTCGCGTGCGTAATCCGGTTGCGCGAGACACGCCGTGGCGGCGAAAAGCAGAAGCAACAAAGTCAGCGAACGCCATGTTCGCGGTTGGATGACGTTCATCAATGCCCCGTGAATTCCGGTTTGCTTTTTGCGAGGAACGCCGCCACGCCGCGACGATAGTCGTCGGTGTCATAGCATGCATAACCCTGTTTCCACTCGTCGGCCGCGATTTCCGGCGTCGCACCCAGCTTGTCAATGAACTGCTTGTGCCAGCGCGCAACCAGCGGCGCACCGTCGGCAATGCGGCGCGCGAGCGCATATGCTTCGCGTTCGACATCGGCGTCAGGCACGACGCGATTGACGAGCCGCTTGTGCAACGCTTCCGCCGCGCCGAAGACGCGGCCTTCCAGCAGGATTTCGAGCATGACCGCGCGGCCCACCACCGCCAGCACCCCTTGCAATTCGCCATATCCCATGGTCAGCCCCAGATTTTTGATGGGCACGCCAAAGCGGCTGGATTCGCCGCAGATGCGCATGTCGCACATCGCCGCGATTTCGAGACCGCCGCCTATGCACGCGCCCTGGATGAGAGCGACAACTGGATGGCGGCAGCGCGCTACCGCCTGCATGGCTTTGTGTATCGAGGCGCCATACTGTTCGCCCTGGTTCGAGTCCGCGCGCTCGCGGGCAAATTCGGAAATATCCGCGCCGGCCGCGAACGCCTGATCGCCCGCGCCTCGTATCACGACGCAGCGCAGGCTGTCATCGGCCGACAGTTCGCGCATGGTTACGCCCAGTTGTTGCCACATCAACCGGTTAAGGGCGTTGAGTTTGTGGGGATTGTTGAGCGTTACGGTGACGATGTGTCCGTCGCGCGTCGACAGGATAGAATCCATAAGGTGCCGGGTAGGTGAGCCTGACAAAACGAGTTTGCCTGCCATCATACGACGTAATCACCCGCGTGGCAGCATGTTCCATAGTGGGCGTTCCAACTGTCATCTATTATGAAACGCTCAATCGTTTCGCGTAATGTGCGTTGCTTGACATCGTGGTGGACAGCCCATAGCCTGCGCCCGTGGGTTAACCCCAAGATCAACTGTTGATGAAACCGGAAAAATGGAACTGAGTGCGCGAGCATCCTACCTCAACGGCGTTCGCGAGGCATTGGGCGTGCCTGTTCTGGTGCTTGTCGCCGGCTATCTCGGGTTTGGCGCGCTCGCGGGTGCGAGCGGCGTGTCACTCTGGTTTGCCGTGATATCGTCGGTAACTATCTGGGCGCTGCCCGGACAGCTGGTGCTGCTGGATATGTGGCAGGCGGGCGCTCCGTTAATTGCCGTGATACTCGCGGTATCCCTGGCAAACGCGCGCTTTCTTCCGATGACCATGACATTGATGCCGATGCTGCGCGATGACAGTCATCCAACCTGGCGCTATTACCTGGCCGCGCATCTGGTGGCGATGGTCGCCTGGGTGGCGTGCATGCGCCGTTGCCCGGGCATGCCCGCCCGTGAGCGCCTGCACTTTTTCATGGGTTTTGGAACCGTTTGCGTTGTGTCGTGCGCGGTCATGGTTGCGATCGGTTACCTGATTGCCGACGCGATTCCCCAGCAGCTGCAAATCGGCCTGGTGTTTCTGTCACCGTTATACTTTTTCGTGATCATGGCAGGCGAGGTACGCAGCCGCCTTATGGCGCTGGCGCTCGGGTGCGGCGCAGTCGCCGGCCCGCTGTGTCAACTGTACTCGCCGCAGTGGGGCGTGCTGATGGCCGGGGTAGGCGGCGGCAGCGTAGCGTTTCTGATTCTCAAGGCTACAAGTTCCAAGCATGCATGATCTCTGGCTGTTAATGGCTGCGGCGGGTGTCGCGACCTATTTTTGGCGCGCCCTGGGCGTGCTGTTGACGGGGCGTGTCGCGACCGACAGCGACATCTTCAACTGGATTTCGTGCGTGGCGTACGCCATGGTCGCGGGTCTGATCATGCGCATCGTGGTGATGCCGGGGGGCGTGCTGGCATCCAGTCTGCTGATACACCGGCTGCTCGCGTGCGGAGTGGCGCTGGCGGCGTATCGCGCCTGCCGCCGCAATCTGCTCGCCGGCGTAGGCACTGGCGCGGTGGTGCTGATCGTGTTGAACGCCATGCGCGAATATTGATTGAGCGTTCTGACTTTCATGTTTTTTGTAACGCTCAATAGGTCATGACGGTGCTCGAATCGTAAAATACGGCAACAGCCGACAATTCACGAGAGAGCTATAGACCATGTCAGGACCGTTATCGCACATTAAAGTGCTCGATCTGTCGCGTGTACTCGCCGCGCCGTGGGCGGCGCAGAATATGGCCGATCTGGGCGCCGAAGTCATCAAGGTCGAACGGCCCGTCAAGGGCGACGACTCACGCGGCTATGCACCGCCGTTTCTGCGGGACGAACAGGGTCGGGAGACCCGCGAATCAGCGTATTTCTGTGCCGCCAATCGCGGCAAGCGTTCCATCACCATCGATCTTTCCAAGCCCGAAGGCCAGCAGCTCGTGCGCGAACTTGCCACCAGAGCCGACGTGCTGATTGAAAACTACAAGGTCGGCGATCTGCCGCGATACGGACTGGGCTATGAGGACCTCAAGGTTCTTAATCCCGGTCTGATTTATTGTTCGGTGACCGGTTTTGGTCAGACGGGGCCCTACAAGGACCGGCCCGGTTATGACTTCATGGCGCAGGGCATGGGCGGCATCATGAGCATTACCGGCGAACGCGACGACCTGCCAGGGGGCGGGCCGCAGCGTGTCGGTATCCCGCTCGTCGATCTTACGACGGGCATGTACGCGACGATCGCGGTGTGCGCGGCGCTTGCCCACCGTGCGGTAAGCGGGCAGGGGCAATGGATAGACGTCGCACTGCTCGATTCAGGCGTGGCGTTTCTCGGCAATCAGGGCATGAATTTCCTGGCGACCGGCGAGACGCCGCAGCGCATCGGCAATTCGCATCCCAGCATCGTCCCATACCAGACCTTCAAGACCAGCGATGGCAGCATTATCCTTGCGTGTGGCAACGACAATCTGTTCAACAAGTTTTGTGCCGCCGCCGGATGCGCGCACCTTGCCGTGGATCCGCAGTACTCGATGAATGCCGAACGCGTGCGTCATCGCGTGGTGCTATCGAAGTTGCTGGATGACGTGTTTGCCAGACGTACGACACGCGAGTGGGTAAAGCTGCTCGACGATGCAGGTGTTCCGAATGGCCCCATCAACACCATCCCGCAGGTATTTGAAGAACCGCAGGTTCAGGCGCGTGGTCTCAGAATCGAACTGCCGCATGCCGTCGCCGGCAAGGTGTCACTGGTCGCCAGCCCGATGCGTTTTTCGGCAACGCCGATCAAGCATGAGATGCCGCCGCCCGTGCTGGGACAGCATAGCGATGAAATTCTTCGCGGAGTATTGAACAAGAGCGATGCCGAAATTGCCGCCTTGAAGGCGAACGGAATCGTCTAGCAGTCTGTTGAATTTCGATTCGTCACACCGGCGGAGGCCGGTGTCCAGAGAACGCGAGTCAATCGAATCAACACCTTACTGGATGCCGGTTTTCACCGGCATGACCGAATGGTAAACACTGTGACAATTTTCAACAAACTGCTAATGCGGCTTCAGGCCGCAACCGCCTGCGAAGCGCGTGACATTTCTCCGGGGCCCACCGGCACATCACCCTGAACCGAAGTGCGGTGCATGCACCGGGTATAGATTCCATCGTAATCGTTGACCGCATAGTGCTGCAGGCAACGGTTATCCCAGACCACCAGATCCCCGCGCTGCCAATGATGCCGGTATATGAATTCCGGCTGCGTGCTGTGCGTGAACAGGAATTCCAGAATGGCGGTAGCTTCGTCGGCAGGAAGTCCGACGATGTGCGAGGTAAAGCCGCGCGTTATATAAAGCGCATCGCGACTGGTTTCCGGGTGCCGGCGCACGATGGGATGGGTGACCGGCGGATGTACGGACGGCCGTTCCACCTGCTGCCGGTTCTTATAGGTCGCGGGGTTGTAGTAGTCATTGACGGACTTCAATTCGCACAGCATGGTTTTCATGCGAGGAGACAGCGTGTCATAAGCGAGGTACTGATTGGCGAACATCGTATCGCCTCCCGCCGGCGGCACTTCCAGTCCATAGAGCAGGGTCGCGCTGACTGGCGCCACGTCGTATGACGAATCGGAATGCCAGAATACACCAGAAATCCTACCCAGGCGCTTGCCGTCCACAACCTTGTTGGACACGACGACAACTTCAGGATGTTCAACGCCCTCGAATGCGCGATGCGTATCGCGGTGTTTCATGGGACCGAAACGTCGGCTGAATGCAATCTGCTGTGGCGGCGTCAGCGTTTGGTTTGAAAGCACCAGCACGCCGTTGGCGTCCAGCCACGCTTTGCGCAGCGCCGCGAATGTCTCGTCACTCAGCGGTTTTGTAACGTCCAGATTCGATATCCTGACGCCCAGGTGGGGCGACAGCGGTGCGCTCTCGAACATCATTTCGGCACTTTCGGATTTTGTTTAAGCCGCTGGTCTTGGTCCACGCCCGCCAGTTCCTCCATGTATTTGATCAACAGCATGCTGTCGAGTTTTTCGTAGCCGTTCGCCGCGGCCTCCTTGTACATGGCCAGCACGCTGGGTCCGAGCCAGGTCGGCGAGCCCAGACGCTTTGCTTCTTCGAGAAATAACTCGGCATCCTTCATGCCTTTGTCGAGGGGACCCGTGTGACTGAACGTCCCCGAAAAGATCGCGGCGGGAAACTTGTCCATGGTGGTGGCGTTCTTGCCGGAACTCAAATTGATGAAGTCTATGAGTGCCTTGGGGTCGAGCCCTCCTTTGAGGCCGAGTGTCACACCTTCAAAGGCTGCCACTTTGCCGGCCTTTGAGAGGTGGTTATTGATGACTTTGGCGAGTTGCGCCATGCCCGCCTTTTCCCCCAGATAAAACATGTTTTTCGTCAATGCGGTCAGCGCCGGCCTGGCGCGCTCAAATCCGTGCCGCGCGCCACAGGTTAGTATCGTAAACAGGCCGTCCCGCACGCCTGCCGGGCCGCGCGGACCGCCTGCGACCGAGCAATCCATATAGTCGATGCCGGTCGGTTGCAACCCTTGCGCAATTTTGTTGACGGTGGATGTCCCTAGCGTCGACGTCTCGACGTAGACCTTGATCGCGCTGCCTTTGGTAATGCCTTCGGCGCCAAGCGCGACGTCGAGACTGATCTTGAGTCCGGGCAGGGACGCGAAAACAATTTCACAACTATCGGCAACTTCACGTACCGATGCGGCGGCCCGTGCGCCGATGTCCGTCAGGCGCGCGCGTGCTGCCGGGTTTGGATCGCAAACCGTCAAGGAAAACCCGGAATCCACCAGGCGCATCGCCATTCCGCTGCCCATGTTGCCGACGCCGATGAAACCAATTCGATCCGCTGCCATGACAAATCCCCCTGAAAAAAATCCATTTACAGGGAGGAGATTATATAGGCGTCCTGACGGGAACTAATTTCTGCAGCGCATGGAATAGTGTGGTTCACGGCGACGGAAAGATGCCAAATGAAAATCGATCGTCATGAGAACCCGCGCGTCATTTGTGCAGTCATGCCGGTCCGCCGCAACCCGTGATCATCGATATAACCATATGATCATAAACATATATTTAATGTATTCGCGAACTCGAACTCTTCAGCAGCGTGCATTTTTTCCATACCCAAATGCTATGCAAACTGGAGAACTAAGTCTCATATCAGAGGCTGGTACGGCGATTGCTGAATAGAAGTCACTAGTCTTCCAATCGTGGGAGCAAAGCTTGGAGAAAAAAATGGCTGTTCGATACAAGTCCGCAAGTAGCAATATGCTGGTCGCCTATTGAAAACGCCGAGCAATTTGAGCAGTTTGTAGAGGTTTGCACGCGCCGTCGATCCTGAAATCGGCACTGCGGATACTTTTATGCCGCCTTAAGTGCTAACGGCGCTTGCTGATCAGCTTCACCGGTACTCGCC
>CANJQI010000033.1 GCA_947476215.1 Betaproteobacteria bacterium | reverse complement strand
TGCCCGACTTCACGAGCGGCGACGCCAACGCCGCGTTTGGGAACATCAACTGCACCTGTCCGCCAATCAGGTCCGTGACGGCCTGTCCGGCGCCCTTGTAGTTCACGCGAACAATGTTGATACCGGCCATGCTCTTGAACAATTCTCCGGCAAGGTGGTTGGAGTTTCCTGTTCCAGATGTTGCGAAGTTGAGCTCGCCCGGCCGCCCTTTGGCTAGCGCAATCAGCTCACGCACGGATTTCACGGGCAGCGATGGGTGCACGACCAGAATGTTAGGCGAACTCGCCGCCAGCGTTATCGGCGCGAAATCCCGGATCGGATCCCACGGCACTGAGTCGCGCATGAACTGCAACAGCCAGATGGTACTTCCATGCAGAAGCAGCGTATAACCATCGGGCGCAGCCTTGGCCACGACTTCCGACGCAATGGCGGCGTCACCACGATTGTCCGCCACTACCTGCTGTCCCAGCGGACCTGAAATGCCCTGACCAATTAGCCGCGCGGCGACATCCGCGCCTCCACCGATGCCCGACACGACGATGCGTACGGGCTTGACCGGAAATGGCTGGGAACCCGTTGTCGACGTTTGAGCCCAGGCTGCACTCGTGCCAGAAAACGAAATTCCGGCGACCAGCATCCGAACCGCCAGACTCGACAAACGCATAAGCGACTCCATCCTCTTACACTACAACCACATCATGCGACGACGCGTTCCTCACGAAGAGCCGCAATCGCGGCCTTGTCCAGCCCGACGCTGGCAAGCGTCTCATCGGTGTGCTCGCCGACTTTCGGTGGCGCCATGCGCACCTGGCCCGGCGTGCGGTTGAGCTTGATTGGTATGCCAGAGGTGCGCATATTCTCTATGCCCTTGATGGGTATCACGGCGTCCCGGGCCAGCGCCTGTTCCTGCACCACGATCTCGCTGAGATCGTTGATCAGGCTGTTGGGAATAGACAGTCTGGCGGCGATCGCTATCCATTCCGCGGCATCCCGTTGCTTGAAGATGGGAACCAAAACCTCGTACAACTGTTCCTGATTGCGCGCGCGATCCCCCGCGGTCTTGAAGCGCGGATCCACCATCAGTTCATTCCACCCGAGTTCGTTGCATAACCGCGTCCACATCGCGTCGGTGGAACAGCCGATGTAAAACTCCCGATCGCGCGCCATGAACATTCCATACGGCGCGAGAAAAAGAAAATACGGCCCACTGCGCTTGGACATGACGCCGGTACCGGTATAGTCGGCCATGATATGCGTCATCAGATGAATGGCAGATTCATAGAGCGACGTATCGAGCTTCTGGCCTTTGCCGCTACGGTCGCGCTCGCGCAATGCGGCAACAATGCCGAATGCACCGTGCGCTCCGGTCAGAAAATCGATGGCGGAGATGCCGATGCGCACCGCCGGCCGGCCAGTTTCCCCGGTTATGCTGAGCGGCCCTGCATACGCCTGCATCAGCAGATCGAAACCGGGCTCTTTGGCGAGCGGTCCGGTGGCGCCGAAAGCGGTCAAACTGCAGTACACGATGCGCGGATTGACGCGTGCACAGGCTTCATACCCCAGACCCAGCCGCTCCATGACGCCAACCTTCATATTTTCTAGCACGACATCGGCGGAGGCGATGAGCTTCAGTGCAAGCTCCACACCCTTGGGGCTCTTGAGATTCACCGCAATACTCTTTTTGTTGCGGTTGAGTGCGAGATAGATGGAGCTGAACTGATCGTTTTCGCCAAATCTCGCATGTCCCCAGCGCCGCGAGTTCTCGCCGCCTATGGGTTCGATCTTGATGACGTCGGCGCCCTGATCCGCCAGAGTCATCGAACACACGGGTCCCGAAGCATGATCGCTGAAATCGATCATGCGTATGCCTTCCAATGCCATCATGATTACTGACCTTTCCTTGCTCTCTTAAACTAATTCGAAGGCTGCAACGCAGCGTCCGTCGGGCCATTCCTCGATCACCAGCCGCACCGGCTGGCCGATCTGCGGCTTAACGTCGCGCCCCACCAGCCGCCCGAATATGCGCACACCCTCTGCAAGCTCAACGCTGGCAACCACGTACGGCATCAGGTCTTCGAATTCCGGCAGATAGCTGCGATGAAACCGCGCAAAGCTGAATACCGTGCCCTCGCCCGACATCTGGCGCCACTTCCATTCATTGCCGCCGCAATGCGGGCACACGGGTGCAATCGGGTAGCGAACTTTGCCGCAGCCGTCGCACGCCTGCAGTTGCAAATGACCTTTGGTCAGTGCGCTCCAGAATGGCTCATTATCCGGGGTGATCGCTGGCAGCAACTGCGCGGGATCTATAGGAAACGTGCGTTTGATGATGGCTGTCATGTCATTTTCCTGTCAGGCATCGAGGCCGAAAATAATAGAGTCTCCTACCGTGGTCGCCCACTGCGCGAGGCGCAGATCCTGGATCTGGCGCGCCCCCGCTTCTCCGCGCAACTGCTTGACGATTTCAAGTATCTGCCCCCAGCCGTTAAGCTGCCCTTCCGACAAATGCCCGCCACTGGTGTTACACGGCAGTTCGCCGCCGAGCTCAATGCGGCCGCCCTGCACCCAGTCGGCCGCTTCGCCCGGAGCGCAGAAACCGAACCGTTCCAGCACAAACAACAACTGCGGCGAAAACGCATCATAGATGTGCAGCGTGCCGATGTCTTTTGGCCCCACCCCTGCCATGCGATAGACGAGCTGATCCTGCCAGCGTGGCTGTTCGTCGAAGACGCTGGCCTGATCAATGCCGAGGCCGCGCAACCCGAAAATGAATTCGTTGGGCCCGGCGTGCAGTCCTTGCACGCCCAGCAGTTTGACCGGCGCCTTGGGGCAATCGCGCGCGCGATCCGTGCGCGTCAATATCATCGCCACCGCGCCGTCGACGATCACCGAGCAATCCAGCAACCGCAGCGGTTCTATGATGTAACGCGACTTCAGATACTTGTCCAGATCGAGTTCACCCTGCATGACCGCGCCCGGATTGAGCCGCGCATGGCGTCTGAACGCGAGCGGTATTGCTGCGAGCTTGGCGGGGTCTATGCCATATTTGTGAAAGTAGCGCTGCGTCGCCAGCGCGGTGGCGCCAGACGGCGCCGTCAATCCCGTATGCGGCGTTTCGGCGTGCGGTCCGCCTCCGTCGCGCAGCGATTCCGCATACGTATTGCGTTCCTTGCTGCCGTGCTTGCCGAAATTGCTGCTACGGTAAGCGGCAAGGCACAGCACATAGTCGGCCAGCCCCCACGTCAGCGCCATCGCGGCGTGTTGCAGCACCGTGGCTGCAAAACGACCGTGACTCCATGGCTGCGCCCCAAACCGCACCTCAAGACCCAGCAGGCTCGCGGCGCGATCATAATCGGGGCCGCGCGGCGAACCGATCTGATTGACGAGCCCATCTATCTGCCGGCGTTCGAGACCTGCGTCCGCAAGCGCCATGGATACGGCGCGTTCGGCCATGGTGATCGGCGTTTCGGTGGACGAACGTGACAGCCCGGATGATCCGACACCCACGATGGAAACCGCACCCCGCATGTTCATGCACACGCCCTGCCATCAAGCGCGCGGAACCGCAAATATCTATTTAGTTTCATGGTGTTATGTGAACCTAATCGGTCATGGGAATTTTTGCGCGCGTCACCAGATCCTTCCACTTCGCCAGATCGTTTACGTACTGGCGCGTGAACTCGTCCACGCTTTTCGGATTGGGTTCCAGGCCGACCTGCTTCAATCCATTGGATACGTCCGGCGACATGATAATCCTGTTGATTTCCGCGTTAAGCCGTTGCACCACCGCCGGCGGCGATCCGGCCTTGGTATAAACGCCAAACATTGTCCCGTTCACATAGTCGGGCAGGCCGGCTTCCCGGGTCGTAGGCACATTGGGCAGCGTCGAAAGACGTTTTTCTCCCGCCACCGCAAGTGCACGCACGCGTCCCGACGGAATCAAACTTACCCAGGCGGATCCATCCATGATGGCGAAATCGACTTCACCACTGGCGACCGCCGTCGCCGCGATGCCGGTCCCTTTGTAAGGTATGGTTTCCATGCGGGTACCCGTCTTGATACGAAACAGCGAGATTGCCATCTCGGTCGAGTTTCCGCCTGCCGATGCGTTCAGTTTCCCCGGGTATTTCTTCGCCAGGTTGATCAATTCAGTCAGAGTTTTCGCCGGTACTGTTGAGTTGACCGCAATCACGTACGCGCTTTGCCCCAATTCGGCAACAGGCTGTATCTGACGAGGGTCCCACGGCACGTTCTTTCGGACGGCCGGAATCAAGGCAACCGCCCCACCACTGAAGAGTATCGTATAGCCATCTGCCGCCGCTTTCGCCAGCGCCTCGATGCCGATACGGCCATCGGCGCCGGGCTTGTTGTCGATGACGATCTGTTGCCCCAGCGCTTTCGAGAGCGGAGGACTGATACGGCGCGCCATGATGTCATTCGAACTGCCCGCCGCGAACGGCACAATCGCCGTGATCGCGCGCTCGGGATACTCGGCCGCGATGCCGGCCACCGGCGTCGCAATCGAAATCGTGAAAATAACTGATGCCAGTGTTGCAAAAGACCGGAGCCTGTTCATTGACCTTTTCCCATTGGATTTCATGACCTCAATCGGTCATCGGTATGTTCGCACGCTTGACGAGATCCTTCCACTTCGCCAGGTCGTTCACATATTGCTGCGTAAATGCTTCGACGCTTTTCGGAATCGGTTCCAGCCCCAATTGATTCAGGCCTTTCACAACTTCCGGAGACACTATGATACGGTTGATCTCGGCATTCAGCCGCTGCACGGCGCCGGACGGAGATCCTGCCTTGGTATAGACGCCGAACATGGTACCTACCGTGAAATCCGGCAACCCTGCTTCCGCGGCAGTCGGCACGTTGGGCAATGAAGACAGGCGTCTTTCGCCCGCAACCGCCAGTGCGCGCACGCGACCGGACGAAAGAAATGCTGTCCATGCCGATGCATCCATGATCGCAAAATCGACCTCGCCGCTGCCCACCGCGGTAGCCGCGAGACCAGTGCCCTTGTACGGCACGGTGGTGACGCGAGTTCCGGTCTTGATGCGGAATAGCGCGATCGACATTTCAGTCGAATTGCCGCCCGCTGAGCCATTCAGTTTGTCGGGATTCTTTTTGACGAGATTCAAAAATTCCATCAGGCTCTTTGCGGGCACAGTGGCATTCACCGCAATCACGTATGGACTCTGTCCCAATTCCGCGACCGGCTGAATCTGGCGTGGGTCCCAAGGCACATTCCTGCGCAATGCCGGCGCAAGAGCGACTGCCTGCCCACTGAACAAAATTGCATATCCGTCGGAGGCGGCCTTGGTGAGCGCCTCTATGCCGATGCGACCATCCGCTCCGGGTTTGTTTTCTATGATGATTTGCTGGCCCAATGCCTTGGACAATAACGGGCTGATGCGGCGGGTCATGGTGTCGGTTGAACTGCCGGCGGCGAACGGAACGATGGCGGTCAGCGCCTTTTCCGGATATTCCGCCGCGACGCTGGTAGACGGCGCGCCTATTGCAGGCACGAGAACTAGCAACGCAAAAACTGCGGGGCTGCCGGCCTTGTTCATCCTTGTGATCTCCATGAGGGGTTAACAGCAGCTAGCTCACACGCCCTTGGTCTTGCCGCCATCCATATCGATGACCGCGCCCTGCAACAAATTCCCGTGCCGGCTGAGCACAAAACTGATCATACCGGCGATATCCGCCGGCTCCCCTACGCGCGTCACGCCATGTTCCGCGACCACGCGTCGTTCAGCTTCTGCTTCGGTGATGTTGTTCGACTGCGCTGCCTTGCGTAGTCGAACAATATAACGGTCGGTGCGGACGGCACCGGGACTGATCGCATTGACCTGAATTCCATCGGCAATGCCACGCGTGGCCAGTCCCTTGTTCAAATTAAACAAAGCCGAATTGATCGCCCCCGTGACCAGCCCCGTCGATCCCGGAGTACGGCCCGCCGCCCCAGCGATCAGGACGATGGACCCGCGCCGCGCCTTCAGATGCGGCCATGCGGCTTTAATCAGACGCACATGACCGAAAAACTTGAGCTCAAATCCGCCATGCCAGTCGTCATCTGTCAGATCCAGAATGTCCCCCATCTTCGCCGCGCCCGCATTCGCGACGATAAAATCGAAATGACCATACTTGGCCACGGCCGCCTCAACCATCGCCGCCGCCGAAGCCGGGGTGCACAAATCGACCGGGAACGCCAACGCCTGCCCGCCGGCATCACGGGCCTCTTCCACCCTGCGCGCCAGTTCCGCCGCGTCGCGTGCCGCCAAAACGAGCGAGCAACCTTCGCGCGCCAGCACGCGCGCCGTCTCCGCACCTATGCCGCGACTGGCGCCCGTGATGATGCCTACCTTGTTCTTGAGTCCGAGTTCCATGGTCCGCGCCCTATTTCCTGATCTTCAACAAGAGGCTATTTTATCGTTATTCATCTCGTATCCCCGCATCCTTGATGACCTTGCCCCATCGCGCCATGTCGGATCTCATGATGGCGGCAAGCTGTTCCGCAGAACTCGCCACGACTTCAGTTCCCGCATTGAAGAAACGCGTCTTCAATTCCGGTTCATTGAGTATTCCCACAACTTCGGTATTCAGGCGTTGTATATGTGCAACCGGAGTGCGCGCGGGCGCGAACAAGGCAAACGGCAGTATCGATTCATAGCCCGGCAGCCCGGACGACGCCACCGTGGGCAAGCCTGGTAACAGCGCCGAGGGTTGCGCCGAGGTCACCGCCAACGCGCGCAGCCGCCCGGATTTCACATAAGGCGACGCAGCGCTGGCAGCTGAAAACATCAACTGTACCTGCAGGCCTATCAAGGCGTTCAATGCCAAGCCCGTACCCTTGTAAGGGATACGCACCACATTAACGCCTGCCAGGGACTTGAACAGCTCGCCCGACAAATGAGATACCGTACCGGCCAACCCCGAACTGTAATTGAGTTCGCCCGGTTTCGATCTGGCGAGCGCAATCAGATCCTTCACCGACTGCACGGACAGTGACGGATGCACGACCAGGATGTTGGGAGCGCTGACCACCAGGGTAATCGGAGCAAAGTCCTTGAGCGGATCCCACGGCACGTTGTCGCGCATGAAAGGCAACAACCACAACGTGCTGCCATAAAGAACCAAGGTATGGCCGTCCGGGTTGGCACGGGCGGCAATCGACATCGCCATGCTGCCACGATTGTCGACCACGATCTGCTGCCCCAGTTTCGCGCTCAGCCCCGGTGCTATCTGGCGTATCGCAAAATCGCCGCCGCTGCCCGCCTCCGTCGTCACGACACGTATGGGCTTGATGGGGTACGACTGAGCACCGGCGATGCTTGCGCAAAATACCGCGCAGCCCGCCACCATCATCCCGTGGATATCAACGACTCTCATATTGTTTCCCTTTGCGACCGGCTCATTTTCCATTTATGTTAGTGTTCAGGATATCCAAATTCACCTTCAAGGAGCCTCGAATTGTCCTCCGAACAGGGAAATATTCCCACTGATACGCTCGTTTTGGAAATCGCGGACTACGTCGACAGCTACGACATCCAGAGCCACATCGCCGTCGACACAGCACGCTACTGCCTGATGGACAGCCTGGCATGCGCCTTTGAAGCACTCGATCATGCGTCCTGCGTCAATCTGCTGGGCCCTGTCATCCCCGGCGCCTCCGTCACGCACGGTGCGCGCGTTCCGGGTACCGGATTCCTGCTCGATCCGGTGACGGCCGCGTTCAATATCTCCTGCATGGTAAGGTGGCTGGACTATAGCGACACTTTTGTGGGAACGCCGACCACGTGCCACCCTTCGGACGACCTGGGCGCGATACTCGCGACCACGGACTATCTCAGCCGGGTACGCGTCGCGGCCGGCCAGACCCCGCTCACGCTGGCCACGGTCCTGGACGGCATGATCAAGGCCCACGAAATTCAGGGCATACTGGGGTCGGATCTGCCTATCGTCCAGCACGGCATTGATCACGTGCTGCTCCCCAAGGTAGCATGTGCAGCCGTGGTCACGAAAATGCTGGGCGGCAACCGTGAACAGATCGCCGCAGCGGTATCGCTGGCGTTTATTGATGCCGGCTTGTGCCTGCACCGCTATGGCTCGAATACCGGTCCGCGCAAAGGCTGGGCGGGCGCGGATGCGGTAAGCCAGGCGCTGCGGCTGGCATTGATGGCGACCAAAGGCGAGCCCGGCTATCCGCAGGTGTTGACCCATCCGCAATGGGGTTTTTACAAGCACTTTCTGGGTGGCGAAATTCCCAAACGCGGCATGCCGTTCGGAACTCACGTCATGGAGAATGCCTTCTTCAAGCTCGCTGGCCCGGTCGTCATCCATGCGCAATCCGCCATCGAATGCGCATTGCAATTGCATCCCACCGTGCACTCCCGTCTGGATGAAATTGCCAGCATAGCCATTGCCACGCATCATGAACCTTACACCAAGATCAACAAGAGCGGCCCGTTGCGCAATGCCGCCGATCGCGATCACTGCCTGCAATACGCGGTCGCCGTAACGTTGCTGCATGGCAGGCTGACCGCGGACGATTACGAGGACGATGTCGCCGCCGACCCACGCATAGACCGGCTGCGCTCGCTGATGAAAGTCAGCGAAAGCGCGCGCTACAACGAAAGCTACCTCGACCCCGCGCGCTGCGGCAACCCCAACGCCATCGAGATCATGTTCAAGGATGGCACCAGCACCGGCCTGATCGAAGTTGAATTTCCGGCGGGACATGCCAAGCGCCGCAAACAAGGCCTGCCCCTGCTGATCAAGAAATTCGAGGCCAGCCTGGCGCGGCGCTTTCCGCCAGAAAAACAACGTACCATCAGCGCATTGTGCATGGATCATCAACGACTGTTGATTACGCCAGTCCATGAGTTCAGCAATTTACTGGCGACTGAGCAGAATTAGGCGCCGGATCACACTTAGATCTACGGGCCCAGTTACTTTCCCCGGCATTCAGCCGACCCGCGATTATCCGCGAAAGGCGGAAAGATCGACCTTGCCGCTGAATACCGACCTGGCAAACCCAACAAACTCGCCAGCGCGCTGTTCGCTCCACCCGCCATACCTGACGTTGCCACGGAACTTCGCTTCGATCTCGTCGCGCGTCAACGGCTCCTGGCTGCCGCCGCGAATGTGCGGCTGGCGTTCCTCGAATACGCGCCCGTCCTTGAGCGTCATTCTGATGTGCCCTGTGTAGGCTTTGGGATAAGGATTGTTGGGATCAACCACGTAGCGCACCTTGGATGCAAGACCCAATATGCGCGCATCGCGCACGGTTTCTTCACTGAACGCCGCCAGCCCTGCGCCGCCGCTCACGAACGCAACAGCAATATTGAACGGCGTGCTGAACTTGGCGGCATAGTCGTTCGCCGGGCGATGCTTGGAGGCGAGCGGTTCCCATAGCCGGTGCACGTAACCCTCGGCGGTCTCGCACAGCACTTCGATGACGTCTTCCGCCGTGTAACCATTGCGCGCAAGACGCAATGCACAGTCGATGTAGGGCTGGTTCATGGTGCCGGTCGCATAGGGCTTGAATGTCAGATCCAGCATCTGCCAGTCGCGCCCGAAGCCGCTGGTCAGCGCACCGTAATCGCCTTTCGCACTGCGCGCATATCCATTGAACAGGCCATGCACGCCTTCGAACACGGTGCGCGGTCCCAGAAAGCCATGCTGTCCTATGCGCGCAGCGTGCAAACCGACCCGCGCCGCCCAACCGGCATGCAGCCGCTTGGTCCATGCGCCCTCGGCGAGATACTCGATAATGCCACCCGTCATGCTGCCGGCATTTCCCAGCGCGTCCACCGTCTGCTGGCGGTTGAGACCCAGCGTGGTGGATACCGCGAGGGTTGCAGCCATCGCGCCCAGCACCCCGGTGGGATGAAAGCCCGATTTGTGGATCGCCTTCGGAACAACCAGACTCAGCCGGCACAGCGCCTCCACGCCTGCGGCAATACCAAATAGCGCGGCGCGTCCATCGCGGTTGAAGCGCTCGCACGCAGCCAATACCGCGGGCACTATCACCGCGCCGCTGTGTACCGGGCCGCCTTCGAACGTATCGTCGAAATCCTCACCGTGTACCGCGCAGCCATTGATCATGGCCGCATCTTCGGCGCTAAACCCGCCCGCGTGCCCGAGCGCGCCGCACGGTCCACCGCCATCGACGCTGGCGATCAACGCACGCATGTAATCGGTGTTGCGCGCGGCGATGCATAGCCCGCCCACGTCTATCAGCAAATCCTCGACTCGAGCACGCACTACCGACGGTATGGATGCTTTGCACAGCGCGGCAACCGAATCCGCGAGCTGCTCCGCGACGCTCATGGAACCGACGCCCTCGTGACCCGAACCTTCGTTCCCGCCCGACACAGACTTCTCCGCCATTTTTGAATCCCTGCTGCTACTTGGATGTGGGTTGTTTGTAACGCTCACGCGGCACAAGCTCCGCAACAGTGCCACCGGGCGCACGGAACTTGACCGGTATGACACCCGGCTCGCTGATCATTTCGCAACCGTAGGACTTTATTTCCTGCGTGGACTTTTCGAGGTCCTCGACTTCGATCGCAAAGTGGTGAATGCACGGGCCGTCACCCGCGGCCTTCGACTCGGCCGACTGGGTACCTGCATCATACTTGATGAGCGCGAAATCGAGCGCGCCATCGGTCAGATGTCGCGACAGGTGATCGCGTGTCTTTTTGGTTACAACCTCTTTGAATCCGAATACCTTTTGATAAAACTCGCTGGCGCGATCAAGATCATCGACTTTCAATGCCAAGTGAACAATACGGTTCATGGAATACCCTCCTAGTCGAAGAAATTTGAAGGACGAACAGTATACGCCAGCCTTTGACGGCGCCACGATACGCGGGGCGTGGCGTATCATTGATCGGCGCGTATCCCCGATGCCTTGATGAGCGTGGCCATCCTTGCCGCGTCTGCCTTTACAACCGCCGCAAGCTGAACCGGCGTACTGCCCGCTGGCTCCAGTCCGGCGCTGATCAGCTTCTCTGCCATATCCGGCCGTTTCAGCAGGCGCACAATTTCGCTGTTCAGCTTGTCGATGATGGGTCGGGGCGTTCCGGCTGGCACGAATACGGAATACAACGTTACAGCTTCGTAACCCGGCACACCCGACGCCGCGACGGTCGGTATTCCCGGCGCGAAGGTGGAAGGCTCGGCACTGGTCACTGCCAGCACTCTGATCCGGCCTGACTTGATATGCGGCGTGGCGGCGCCCGCGGTGGGTACCATGAGTTGCACCTCACCGGCCAGCAATGCATTGAGCGCCGGTCCGGCGCCTTTGTAATTGACGCGCACGATGTTGATGCCAGCCATGCTCCTGAACAATTCCGCGGCGAGATGATTCGACGAACCTATTCCCGACGCGCCGTAGTTGAGCTCACCCGGTTTGGCTTTGGCCAGCGCGATCAACTCCGGTATGGTCTTGACAGCGGAAGACGGATGGACAACAACCAGATTGATCGCTTTGGCCACGGTCGTAACGGCTGCGAAGTCGCGTACCGGGTCGTACGGTGTCGTCTGTATCAACGGACCTACCCACAAGGCATTATTGAACAGCAACAGCGTATATCCATTCGGTATCGCCTTCGACACGATTTCTCCCGGGATGGGGCCGCTCGGCCGGTTCTCGACAATAAACTGCTGGTTAAGCGCGACCGACAAGCCCTGCGCAACCATGCGTGTCAGCACATCAGTGCCACCCCCGACTTCCGACGTGACTATGCGCACCGGTCTGCTGGGATAGTCCTGCGCTGAAGCGGCACCAGCAACAAAAACGAAACCCGATGCGGCCAGCATCGCTCGCCAACCAATCATGCATTTGAGAAATGAATTCATTTTTATGCCACCCATGTGAATTGCATGCGCATCTTGGATAGAGGATGGAACATTAAACCACCTTTTCACCGACCTGCAACTATAATGATAGACGCGAATTTGCATGATTACTTTGTTCGTATTCTATACAACCGGTGGCCAGGGGATAACGCATTGCGCGCCGCAAAATCATGAATGCTGACACACGCACGAACGCCACTTTAACGAGCCCGCCGGAACAGCCACGCACCGGCCTGTCATTGCGCGGTCGGCGCATCGGTTTCGCCACGCTCGTGCTTTCCAGTTCCGCTGCGCTGCTCGTTTTAATGACGGTCACGTTGTTCACCGCCGCACCCGATGCAATCGGCGTTGCGATGCTGCTGTTGTTCGCATTGACGCTGCCGTGGACGACGATAGGTTTCTGGAACGCGGTCATCGGGTTCTCGTTGATGATATTTGCGCGCGACCCGGCCGCGCTGGTGGCGCCGCATCGGCGCCACGCTTGCGGCGACGCGAAAGTTGCCAGCAAGACGGCGCTGTTGATTTGCATACGCAATGAAAATACCGCGCGCCTTTCGCGCAACCTAACGTGGATGATGGACGGACTCGTCGCGACCGGCGAGGCGCGCTGGTTTCATCTCTACATGCTCAGCGACAGCAACCAGCCTGAGGTCGCCGCCACCGAGGAACGCGTTGCTTGCGCCATGGCGCAGCGATTCGGCACCGCGCTGCAAGTCACCTATCGTCGGCGCGAACAAAGCACTGGCTTCAAGGCCGGCAATATTCGCGATTTCTGCGAGCAGTGGGGTCGTCGGCATCAATTTGCGATCGTGCTGGACGCCGACAGCGTCATGGCGCCGGAGGCCATGCTGCGCCTGGTACGCATCATGCAGGCCGAGCCGCGCATAGGCATACTGCAAACGCTGGTGACCGGCCTGCCCAGCGCAAGCGCGTTCGCGCGCATCTTTCAATTTGGCATGCGCCTCGGCATGCGCTCATACACGCTGGGAGCAGCGAGCTGGCAGGGCGATTGCGGCCCCTACTGGGGGCACAACGCGATCCTGCGTCTGGCGCCGTTCATCGAACATTGTCATCTGCCGGTGTTGCCCGGCGAACCACCACTCGGCGGCCATGTACTGAGCCATGACCAACTTGAGGCCGTGCTGATGCGGCGCGCCGGGTTTGAGGTGCGGGTGTTGCCCGATGAAGAGGGCAGTTGGGAGGAAAATCCGCCGAGTCTGCCGGAGTTCATCAGGCGCGATCTGCGCTGGTGTCAGGGCAATATGCAGTATTTTCATTTCCTCGCGCTGCCCGGCCTGCCGACGGTCAGTCGCTGCCAGCTTGGTCTCGCCATCGCCATGTACCTGAGCGCACCGGCGTGGCTGGTGTTTTTGGCGCTGGGGCTGACGCGTCCGCAGCCGTTTCGCACGGATCTGGGTATTACACTGTTCATCATAACGCTGGCGATGGGACTGGCGCCCAAGATCGCCACCCTGGCCGATGTGCTGATGCGCGCCGACTTGCGTCGCGCCTACGGCGGCACCACGCGCATCATCATCAGCGTCGCGCTTGAATTTTTGCTGACGTTGTTGATCGCGCCGGTATGCGCCGTGGCGGTAACGATTTTTCTCCTCGGCCTGCCATTCGGCCGGCAAGTCGGCTGGACCTCGCAGCAACGTGACGTCGAAGGGGTACCCCTTGCGATGGCGGCGCGCAGGCTGTGGCCGCAAACGCTGCTGGGAATTGCTCTTGTGCTATGGTTCTTGCAGGTTGCGCCCGGGCCTATCTGGTTTTGGGCGCCGCTCATGGCAGGACTTCTCGGCGCCATTCCGCTCGCCATGCTGAGCGCGCATCCCCCGCTCGGCCGCCTGCTGAGTGCCGCGGGACTTTGCAGGGTCCCGGAAGAATCGGCGCAACTCCAGGGAGCGGCCGCCGCCGGTTTGTTCTCGCCATGCACAACAGACTTTTCGACAGCGTCCGTGAATAAATGATGCGCCATCTGCTGAAGGTCTGCACATGCCTGGTCGCTTTTCTGGCGCATTGCGCCTACGCCGCGGTCACGGTGGACTTCGTAAATGCCAGCCGTGCGACCCGTTGCGCCGAAGAAGACAACGTCTATGTAAAGGTGCTGGGCACCGGCATTGTTTCCTTTCAGATCAGCGCCGAACATCCACCCTACATCGCGACGCTAAAGGACGACAGCACCGCACCCGATTTCACCGCCTGCGACATGTCGCAGGATCCAAGTTTTTCATTTGTGCCGCGCACACTGACGCTCTACGAAGATACCGAAATACGCCTCGTGGGGCACCGTTTCCAGAGCTTCTGGCGGGCCGATGTGGTGGATTTCCGGGTGGGCAAAACTAGTGAACGTGGCCTGCATCTGGTGCAATTGCTGAAACGCGGCCCACAACGCGATGTTGAAATTCTGGTGGTCTATCCCGCAGATGGCTACTGGCGGGTAAAGCCGCTGCCGCCACCCACGCTGGTGGACAGCGCCTATGGCAGTTCATTTCTGTTTGGACCGATCGAAGAAGATACCCGGCCCTTCGTTGCCATCCGCAGCATTGCCTTTGATCCGGTGACGATGACGTTCCGGCTCACGTTCCGAAATCAGACAAGTGGCGTGTTGACGGTCGCCTCGGCAACCACCGCGCGCGTAAATCTCGCACTTTCGCTGGATCCGCCGCTGCCCGCTGAGCAACCGTTCGCCGCGCTGCGTTCGATGTTCGTTGCACCGGCGCAGGCGGACGTTGCGGTCGCGGGCTGGTCAGGCACATCAATTGCAACGGTCTCAACACCAATACTTGAATTCAGCCGATTTCGCGCGGTCGCTGTCCGCTTCGGGCGCATTGTGCAATCGACGCACAATTTAAGTGCGCCGGATCTGGTCTTCGACGGGTTCAATACCGCCACATCGCGGTAAGATCACGGCGCGACCCCGGAACAGCGCAATGACTGAAAAAAGCACCGAAACCAACAGGGAAGAATCTGCATCCGTGCAGGATGCAGTATGGCAAGCCGTGCTAGCGCGCCGCATCAGTGCCGCCGCACCATTGGAGCGTACCCCTTTAAACGATCTGTACGGGCCGCTGTGCGATGCTCACAGGAACGGCTTGTTTGCAGTCGCTCATCTGGCACAAAGCCTGGACGGCCGCATCGCCACGAACGACGGTGTGTCACAGTGGATCAGCGGCGCCGCGGACCTGCTGCATACGCATCGCATGCGGGCATTGGTCGACGCAGTGATTGTGGGAACCAACACCGTGTTGCACGATGATCCGCAACTCACGGTACGGCGTTGCGCCGGTGCCAATCCGGTGCGCGTGATCATTGATCCCCAGCGCCGGCTAGATGGCAGCCAGCGAGTATTCAACGACGGCGCCGCACCAACATTGCTCCTTATAGCGTCAGATTGTGAGATTAAGAACAAGCCGCAGGGCAATGCCGAAATCGTGACGGTGCCGCGCACCGGAGCGAGCCTGGATCCGCACCAAATCCGCCGCATCCTGGCGCAGCGCGGATTGCGCCGCCTGTTGATCGAAGGCGGGGGCATTACGGTTTCCCACTTTCTTGAGGCCGGCGCGCTTGACCGCTTGCAGATTACGGTGGCCCCGCTCATTCTGGGCTCGGGAAGACCGGGCATCGTGTTGCCCGAAATCACTGATCTGCAGCACGGATTGCGCCCGCGCACGCGCCGCTACAACCTCGGCGCAGACATCATGATCGAGTGTGACTTCAATGACTAGTGGCATGCGCAGTCGTGCATACTGGGTCGTTCGCCCGGGCGCCGGCGAGATCCGCGAGGCCCTTTTGCCAGTCCCGGACGCAGGTAGTGTGCTGGTGCGCACACTGTGCAGCGGCATCAGTCGCGGCACGGAAAGCCTGGTCTTCCAAGGACGCGTTCCCGCCAGTCAATACGCGACCATGCGTTGCCCTTTTCAGGACGGCAATTTCCCTGCGCCGGTGAAATATGGGTATGGCTCGGTCGGACGCGTCGAGTCGGGTCCCGCGCAGTTGGTGGGGAAACGAATCTTCTGTCTGTATCCGCATCAGGATCTTTACGTGGTGCCGGTCGACGCAGTGATATCGTTGCCAGACGCCGTATCGGATGGGCGCGGCGTGCTCGCCGCCAATATGGAAACCGCAATTAATGGCCTGTGGGATGCGGCGCCCCGACTCGGCGACCGCATCGCCGTGGTCGGTGCTGGCACTGTCGGCTGTCTGGTCGCCGCGCTGGCTGCGCGTCTGCCAGGCGTCCGTGTCGAATTAATAGATATTGATCCGCGCCGCGCCACCATCGCAGCGCGCCTCGGTTGCAACTTTGCAGAACCGGAGCAGGCGACGGAAAATGCCGATCTCGTCATTCATACCAGCGGCCATCCCGACGGCCTGGCGACCGCGCTGCGACTCGCCGGATTTGAAGCAACCGTGCTGGAGATGAGCTGGTATGGAGATCGTCCGGTCGCCGCGCCCCTGGGAGAATCATTTCACGCGCGGCGCCTGATACTGCGCTCGTCGCAAGTCGGCGCGGTGGCCACGGCGCAGCGCGCGCGCTGGAGCCACCGCCGCCGCCTCACGCTCGCACTCGAGTTGCTTGCGGATCCGGTATTCGACACGCTGCTCAGCGGATCGAGTCCGTTCGAAGAACTTCCCGCAACCGTGGCGCGGCTGGCCGGTACGCCCGATGGCACGTTGTGCCATATCATCACCTATCACTGAACTGGAGAATCTCCGCCATGTATGCGCTCGCCGTTTCCGATCACATTATGATTGCGCACAGTTTCAAAGGGGAAGTATTCGGTCCCGCACAGCAGTTGCATGGCGCAACCTATGGCGTGGAAGTTGAGTTTCGTCGTGCGCAGCTCGATGCCTGCGGACTGGTTTGCGATATCGGACTCGCGCTCAAAGCGCTGCGCGAGGTGTTGAGCGAACTTAACTTCAAGAATCTGGACGAAGTGCCGGATCTACGCGGAAAAAATACCACCACGGAATTCATGGCCGGTGAAATTTTTCGCCGCATTAGATGCCGCATCGTCGCCGGAGCTCTCGGCACCGTTACCGCCGAAGCGCTCGATTCGATGCGCATCGTGCTGCGCGAATCGCCGGTCGCATGGGCGAGCTTCGAAGGAAGCTTGCGTTAATGACGCTTGCGTTCCTGATTCCGGGACCGCTCGATCAACTTACCGGCGGTTACCTTTTCGAGCGCAAGACAATCGACGGCTTGCGTGCGGCTGGGCGTACCATCACCGTCGCCGAACTGGCAGGCCGCTTTCCCGCCGCGGATGACCTCGCCCGCAGCACCGCAGCAGCAGCACTCGCGGGCCTGCCTGACGGAAGTACAGCCGTTATCGACGGTCTCGCGCTACCGGCGTTCACGGATTGCCTCGGTGCTGAAACGCGACGCCTGCACCTGATCGGTTTCATTCATCATCCACTGTCGCTGGAAACCGGCTTGCGTCCAGACGTTGCGCACGCTTATGCGATGCTCGAAGCACGCCTCTGGCCGCTGTTGAGTGGCATAATCTGCCCAAGCGCTCACACCGCGAATGCAGTCAAAATGAACCGAGTCTGCGCTGATCGCGTTGAGATTGTGAGACCGGGAACCGCCAAAGCCACGGCGGGCCGACCGTCGAAAAGCGCGGGGCCACTCGAACTGCTTGCCGTCGGCACGGTAACCCCGCGCAAAGGACATCTGTTGCTCATCGATGCGCTTGCACAACTGCGCCATCTGGCGTGGCGCCTCACGTGCATAGGCAGTCTCGAGCGCGACGCTGCCACGACAGCGGCACTGCGCCGTGCCATCGCCGCAAAAAATCTCGGTGACCGGATCCTGCTCGCAGGCGAACGCGCGTCATCAAGTCTGTCGGCAGCCTATGCGAGCGCCGACGTGTTCGTGTTGCCTTCCCTTGAGGAGGGTTATGGCATGGTCTACGCCGAAGCGATGGCACATGGTCTGCCTGTTATCGCCACCACCGCCGGGGCGATTCCCGATACGGTACCCGCTAACGCATCGCTGCTCGTCCCCCCAGGCGATGCCGCTGCCTTGCGCGAAGCGCTGAGGCTAGTCATCACCGATGCAAGCCTGCGTGCGCGTCTCGCCGCGGGTGCCGCAGTCGCGGCGGCGGCGTTACCCGATTGGCCGACTGCCGTACGCCATTGGGCCGCCGCGCTTGACCGGCTAGTCAAGTGAGCGGCTTCAGCGCGGATTGGCTGCGCCTGCGGGAGCCCTTCGATGCCGCGGCGCGCGATCGCGAGCTTACGCTTGGATTCGCAGCCGCCCTGAAACACCGTCAACCCGAACAATGCCGTATCATCGATCTGGCCGCCGGCAGCGGTGCCAATTTCAGAGTCCTGGCGCCGCTGCTGAACGTTGATCAGGATTGGCTGCTGGTGGATTGCGATCCTGCATTGCTAAACGCGCAAGCTGAGGAGATCGTGCACTGGTCACAGCGCGAAACATGGCGCTGCGAGAAGCTCAATCAAAGCATTACCGTGCATGCTGGCATGTCCACCTGGCGTGCACATGCCTGGTCTCTGGATCTGGCGCAAACGCTTGACCAATTGGATTTCACGGCATGCGACGCGGTGACGACGACGGCTTTTCTGGACATCGTATCGGCGGACTGGATTGAGACCTTTTGCCAGCGGTTGGTTCGCTCGCAATTGCCGTTGTTGGCAACGCTGACGGTCGATGGACGGCGCGTGTGGACGCCAGGCCACCCCTCCGATGCCCTTATCGAGGCGGCATTCAGACGTCATCAAACGCGCAACAAAGGATTTGGCCCCGCGCTCGGCCCCCTGGCGACTACCCAAATTGCGAATCGGCTCTCCGCGGCAGGATACACAGTAACAACCATGAGCAGCGATTGGCATGTCGGCACGATGGATCGCGAAATGCTACGGCGTATGGCGGAAGAGTCCGTCGCAGTGGCGCTCGAAACTGATCCTTCAGCGGCGGCACTTTGTGACGATTGGCTGGCGCAGAGAGCTACCCAGATCGATGCTGGGGCGCTGACGCTCAATATCGGTCATATTGATCTTCTGGCCCTGCCGTCCGCGCAATAGCGGCTTGCCGGCGTCAGGGTTTGGAGAAGGGCAGCATCCGGCGCAGGAAACCGTCGCGGTCGAAGATGTGGTGCTTGAGACCCAGCCCGACGTGCCACGACAAGACGACTACGACCACATAGGAAATCACGATGTGCGCGACGCGCGCAACATCCGCGAGCCATGCCTGCTTGCCTATGGGATTGAACAAATCATACAGTCCGAACAGCTTGATCCCGTAGTCGCCCGCCATGACGAACAGATAGCCGGTCACCGGCATCAGTATCATGCACGCGTAAAGCAGGGTTTCATTCCAGTGCGATATGGTGCGTTCGGCTGGAGTCAGTGTCGGCGCCCAATCCGGTAACGACGTCAATTTGCGCCACACGATGCGTACCACGACGAGCAACAGCAGGACAAGCCCGATGGACTTGTGCCAATCGTAATAATTACCCTGCGTAAGCCCGAAAAGAGTGTGCCCTCCCTCAATCCGGGTCATAAAATTGCCGCCCAGGTATTGATGCACAAAAAACAGAAAAACAGCCCAGTGCAGGAAGCGCGTGACCGATCCGTAGCGGGTGGTGGAATTTTGGAGCGGCATGATCGATTTCTCCTTGATTTCGTTTGACCTTCGATACGTGCGCCGCGAAACTCTATCGCTTTCAAAACGAGCGGTCAACCGCTCTGGAGCCAATATCTGGGAACACGAAAATGAAACCGCATTTGTCCGCTGCCACACCTTCAAAGCCGGTTTCCCAACTTTATGAAGTCCCTTGCACCTAGCAATCGTGGGGCGGACACGCATGGTTTGCATGCATGCACGGTTGACCCTCACCGCCCTTTGAGTTACTTTCAGCGGCGCATTCATTCCATGGCGCCACGGCATCCGCACCAACCCACCGCAAGTCAGGAGATATTCCGGCATGACATTACAATTTCGCCCATTGTGTTACGCGTTGGGCGCCGAGGTGACCGGCATCGATATACGCTCGCCCATCGCACCTGATATCTTTAGTGAAATCTACCAGGCATTTCTGAAATACAGCGCGCTGCTGTTTCGCGGCACGCCGGTCACACGCGAACAGCATATTGCGTTCAGCCGATATTTCGGGGAGGTGGACAACAACGATCGTGCACTGCGCATCCGGCATCCCGATTATCACGAGATCCAGATTATCACGAGCAAAATCAAGACCACGTCCGACCCTACCGCATTCGCCGGACAGGTGTGGCACTCGGATCAGTCATATTCCACGGTTCCCGCCAAGGCGACACTTCTTCATGCTTTGCAGGTGCCTACGATCGGCGGCGATACCATGGTCGCCAACATGTATCTCGCATACGAATCTTTGTCAGCCACCATGCAGAAAATCGTCGAAGGCCTGCATGCCGTGCATTTCGGCGGCAAAGCGCGTCTCGATAACAGCACACCAGAGCGCGCCGCGGAAACCGCACGGCAGAATCTGCCGACCGCGCATCCGCTGGTCCAGGTCCATCCGGAGACCGGCCGCAAATCGCTGTTTGTAGGCGGCAAGGTAAAACAGATCGTCGGCATGCATCCCGACGAGAGCACGATGCTGCTGAAATTTCTCTGCGAGCATGCAGCGAGATCGCAGTTCATGTACCGCCACCAGTGGCAGAAGGACGACGTGCTGGTGTGGGACAACCGCTGTACGAATCACATCGGACTGGGCGACTATGACCGCTCGCAACAGCGCAATATCGATCGCACGACGGTGATCGGACTACCCGGCGGCTACCCCTATACAGGCTCCGTGGACTACCAAGGACCCAGACTATAACCTCATGAAATACAACGTAATTTTAGCCGGCACTCGAGCCGGCTGCGTGGCCATACCTTCTCTCTGCTGCGCGCTTTACATGGGCGCAGGCTCGGCGTCTGCAGCCGAGCAGGGCTATCCGATCAAGACGGTACGCATATACACGTCAGGCGCGGGCGGCGGTAACGATCTTGTCGCGCGCATCATCGCGCAGGGCATTTCGCCCGTACTCGGCCAGCCCGTGGTGGTGGAAAACCGCGTCGGTATTATTTCCGTTGATTCCGTGTCCAAAGCCGCACCCGATGGTTACAGTCTGCTCGTCATCGGCAGCAGCCTTTGGATAGATCCGCTGATGCGCGATGACGGCGGGGGCTGGGATCCGATACGCGATTTCGCGCCTATTACACTGGCCGTGATATCGCCCAATGTCCTGGTCGTCAACCCGTCACTGCCGGTAAAAACGACCAGGGAGCTGATAGCCCTGGCCAAATCGCGTCCGGGCGACCTCAACTATGCATCCGCGGGATCAGGTTCAACGCCCCATGTCGCCGCCGAACTCTTCAAATACATGGCGGGCGTCAATATCGTGCGCATACTCTATAAAAACACGGCGACCGCGTTGACTGAACTGATAGGCGGCCAGGTGCACCTGACGTTTACGCCGGCCGGCACCGCAACACCGCACGTCAAATCCGGAAAACTGCGCGCGCTGGGCGTAACCACCGCCCAGCAATCGGCGCTATTCCCCGGCCTTCCGACCCTCGCAGCGTCGGGCGTTCCGGGATACGAAGCAGCGTCCACCTACGGTTTGTTCGCACCGGCGAAAACACCGTCAGCCATCGTCATGCGATTAAATCAGGAAACGCTGAAAATGCTCGCCCAGCCGGGCGCAAAGGAAAAGGTTTTCAATACCGGCTCCGAAGTCATAGGCAGCACGCCGGACGAACTGACCGCGAAGATGAAATCGGAAATGGCGCGCCTCGCGAAGGTCGTGAAAGCCGCTGGAATGAAACCCGACTAAAAGTTTAGTCGCCGCGTATACCGGCGTCGCGGATCACCTTACCCATACGGATCATTTCCGACTTCATGGCAGCCGTCATGGTATCCGGCGAACCAGCAACCACTTCGATGCCGACGCTCAGCAACCGCGTCTTGACATCTTCCGCGCTGAGCGCACGCACAACTTCCTGATGCAGCCGGTTGACGATAGTCGCTGGTGTTTTCCCGGGTACAAACACGCCATAAATCGCCACCGACTCATAACCCGGCAGCCCCGATGTTGCGACCGTGGGCAATGCCGGGAACAACGCCGACGGCTGTACGCTGGTCACCGCCAGCCCCCTCAATCGACCCGACTTGAGGTGCGGCGCAACGCCGCCCGCGGTGGGTATCATCATCTGCACTTCGCCGCTGATGGCCGCGGTCAGCGCCGGACCGGTGCCTTTGTAGTTGATGCGCACGACGTTGATCTTCACCATGACCTTGAGCAGCTCCATGGCGAGACTCGAAGTCGCGCCCGGCGAACTCGTGCCATAGTTGATCTCGCCGGGCCTCGCTTTGGCGAGTGCAATCAAATCCTTCAATGACTTGACCGGCAGCGAGGGTGTTACGACCAGCACGTTGGGTGCGGACACCGCCAATGTTATTGGCGCAAAATCGCGCAGCGGATCGAAGGCAACGTTGTCGCGCAGAAACGGCATCAACCAGATGCTGCTGCCATAGATCAGCAACGTATAACCGTCCGGCGCGGCTTTCGCCACCGTTTCAATCGCGACAATACCGCGATTGTCGACGATGACCTGTTGCCCAAGGCTGATCCCCAGGCCCGGCGCGATGATGCGCGATATCAGATTTGGGCTGCCGCCGGGCTCGGCGGTCATGATGCGTAGCGGCTTGGTTGGATAATCCTGCGCCGACACGCCACCGGCGACCTGGAGAAATACGATCGCAAACGGGAATACCCTCGCTGCGAGGAACTTAATTGGGGACACAACTAGTTTTCTCGAAATTTTCATCGCGGTGGATGTTGGAGAAGTAGGCTAGATGGCATTATCACACTGTTTCCTTACTCGGCAGTTCGTGACCGTTCACCAATCGGTGAAGTTCACAGCAGGACGTTGGAATTCAAACTTTTCTCTATGACATATGAAATATACATGGCGTACCTATTTTCTACACCAGGTAGGCAACATTCGTCTGTCGGATTTGTTCGCAAAGCGGTTGTGGAACGATTTGATTGAGCACCCGATAAGGTCGGCTATTCCGTTAGTTCTGTCTCAGCTGCCAACGCTCGCACTTTACCTGCTTCGCAAAATCCGGGGCATGAAGTATGTCTTGCTTGCCATTGCCGCAATATTCTTGGCTCTCGATTTTCTTCTTATTGGTCAAGGGGGGACATCAAAGGCTGCGACGCTTGCGGCGGCATGATGTTGTTGCAAATATGCATACTTTTACTTACGTGAAATATGTATGATACATTCTACCTTTTAAACGTATCGGGGTCCCAATGAAAGCCGTGGTTGCAGAACGTGGGCAAGTCACCATTCCAAAACCGTTGCGCGAAAAGCTCGGCATCCGTCCAGGAACGGAACTGGAATTCATCGCCAAGGACGGCACACTGGTTGCCCGCAAGGCAAGGACAGACCCGGTTTCTCAGGTGTTTGGCTGCCTTGGCAAGCGCATCGACACCGACAAGTTCATCCGCACTCTACGCGGGGACACGCCGAAATGATCACTGCGGTCGACACGAGCGTCCTCATCGACGTTTTCGGCGCCGACCTTCGGTTCGGTGCCGCATCAGCATCATCGCTTCGCACCAGTCTCAATGAGGGGGCTGTCGTCGCATGCAGCGTCGTCTGGGCCGAAACGCGTGGCGCGTTTGCGAGCGACGCGGATTTCGCGCGTGCCATGCACACCCTCGGAGTACGGTTTTCTGCGATGCAGGAGGAGGCTGCGATACTCGCCGGCCTGGCCTGGAAGAAATACCGCGTCGCAGGAGGAAAACGCGACCGCGTGATCGCCGATTTCCTGATCGGAGCGCATGCCGCCAAACAATGCGACCGGCTTCTGACCCGCGACCGAGGCTACTACGGGAAAAACTTCAGCGGCCTGACGATCGTGGATACATCAATCACCCTCGAATAAAAGGGTCTCTGTAGCGCATGAAAAGATGTGAATTCACCTCAGGCGCGATGGGGTCATAAGCTCATCAGAGCTGCGAAACCGCAGCTGCAGACTTTATTCCTCGCGTATCCCCGCAGCCTTGATGACTTTCGTCCATCTATCGGTTTCGGACTTCAGCATGGTGGCAAACTGATCGGACGAACTGGCGATGACTTCCATGCCGGCATTGAAATATTTTTCCCTGGTTTCGGGCGCATCGAGAAAGCGCACCGCATCCTGATGGAGGCGCTGGATCACCGTTGCCGGTGTTTTCAGCGGCGCGAAAAATCCAAACTGCGCAGCGGACTCGTAACCGGGCACTGCGTCCGCGACCGTGGACATGCCCGGAAACAACCGGGAGGGTTTGTCTGTGGTTACCGCCAGCGCACGCAGTTTTCCGGACTGGATATGCGCCTTCACGGAACTCGCCGCCAGGAACATGAGTTCCACCCGACCAGTCATGATGTCGTTGATGGCCAGCGGCGGCCCTTTGTAATTCACGCGCACGATTTTCACTGCAGCCATGAAGTTGAATAATTCCGCGGCGAGGTGCGTGGAGGATCCGGTTTGCGACGACGCGTAGTTAAGATCGCCGGGGCGCGCCTTGGCCAGTGCAATCAAGTCCTTGACCGTCTTTACCGGCAGCGACGGCGTAACAACCAGGAGATTGGGGGCTCGTACCGTCAGTGTGATCGCGGAGAAATCCTTTAGCGGGTCCCACGATGCCTTACGCATCAGCGGTGTAATCCAAACGGTATTGCCGTAAAGCAGCAGTGTATGACCGTCAGACACCGCCCTGGCAACAGTCTCGACGGCGTTTGCCGGACGGTTCTCGATGACGATTTGCTGACCCAGCGCGGCCGCCAGTCCCGGCGCCAGCGCCCGCGATACAAAGTCCCCGGCGCCCCCGGCTTCCGACGTAAGTAGTCGCACCGGCCTGACGGGGTAGTCCTGTGCCGAAACAGGAACCGTCCATGACAACGCAATTGCTGTCAGGAGCGGGCAAAAACATACGGGAAGCGATTTCGACATTGGTCTCTCTGACGTCCGGCTTGCGGTCAAATATTTGATTTCATTATATTCCCGAACCAGCGCGGATATAATCCCGCACTTTCCATGCTGCGATGGGAACGCCGTCGTCGCCCCGAATTTTCACCTTGCCGTCACAATCGGCAACCGACCGGAGCATTCCATGGCCAGAAAATATAGTGCCATCGTCCACAGCCTTACCCCTTTCGATGAAAAATCGCGTCTGGATGAGACTGCATTGCGCCATCATTTGCGCCGCCTCGCCGCGGCAGGCGTCTCCGTTTACATCGGTGCGGCTGGCGCCGCCGAGGGCAATACCTTAAGCCGTGACGAGCGCAACCGGGTCCTCGAAATCGCTGTCGAAGAACTCAAGGGCAAAGTTCCGGTGCGAGCCGCCGGCGTGGAGCCCAAAGATGCAGCCGACATGGTTGAGTTTCTGCGCAGCGCGGAAAAACTGAAAGTGGACTCGGCGCAAATCTATTCCATGGACATGGGCCACGGCGTGTTACCCAACCGCAAGGAGATAGAAAAGTTCTTCAGAACCGCCATTGAATCGACATCTCTGCCCGTCACCATATCGAACCAGAAGAAGGTGGGTTACGCGATTCCGCTGGACATGGTAGAGAAGTTTGCAGCGGATTACCCCAACTTTGTGGGTTATGCATACGATACCAACGACATGTTTTACATGATAGATCTCATCCATCGCCTAGGCGATCGCCTCGAGATCCATTGTTCGGGGGTAGGCAACGCGCTGTTCACGCTCGGCATGGGCGGCAACGGATTTCAGGGCATGGAAGGCAATATCGCCCCCAAACTGATCGCGTCGGTCATGGCGGCCTTTATGGCGAAGGATGTCGACCTGATGCACGCGTCCTTCCGCAAAATGATTTTGCTGCATTCCATACTCAGAGGCCCGGTGCGTTCAAACCAGCGCGCCATAAAACCGGTACTCAATGCCTATGGACTGGGCGGCGGGCATATACGGCCGCCGCGCATCGCGATCAGCGGCGCCGAACTCGACGCCACCTTAGCAGCGATCGAAGCACTCGAAATTCCGGAAATGGCGAACTGGAAGCGTCAATAGCAGGAAATTGAGCGGCTATCAAGCTGGGCTCCGGCTTGATAGCCGATTCAAGCGTGATTGCCGCGATCTCCGCTCAGCGACCGCGGCCGCATTAGCCGGAACGCAACCAGTGCGAGCAACATAAGCAACGCCACCAGCCCGAAAGCCGCGCCTCACGCCGTGCGCGACATGCCGCCAGAGAGATCGAGCGCATAGCCGATCATCAATGGACCAACGAAACCGCCGCTGTAGCCGAGCATGGAATGAACCGCCAGCGTAGCGCCGCGGCGCGCGGGTTCCGCAGTACCGGCGGCGCCGGCCGTCAGCGACGATGAATCCAGCCACACGACAAGACCGTAAATCAACCGCAGCAACACTGCCAGCGTATACGACAGCGTGCCGAAGAACCCAATACCGGCGCTCAGCGCAATCGATGCCAGCATTGCCAAGGTGATCAAGCGCACCCTGCCCCAGCGTATAGCGGCTTCATTGCCCAGCACGCTTGCGCACGTTCCAATCACGCCTAACGCGGTCAGCGCGAACGTGGGCGAAAAACTCATATCGGCGCCGGTGCTGATCGCGACATAAGCGAGAAATGCCACGCCCCAGCCGCGCAGTGCGTTCATTTCCAGCGTATGGATGCAGTACGCGACGGCGTAGGCCATCGCCGAGCGATTGCGAAATACGGGGCTGAAATCAAACAGCGCATGACCGTCGGCCGCACGCGGAAACGGCGTTGTACGGCCAGGAACCAGCAACGCCACCAGCAGCCATGCCATGACCGCAGTCGCCGCAGCGGCCAGAAATGCCGGCTGCCAGCCCCACACGCCACTCAGAAGTTCGGCGCATGCGAACGACAGCGCGCCGGAGATGCCTATGCTCACGGCATGTCCAGCCGTTGCGCGCGACATCAGCTTCGCATCGACTTGATCGGCGAGCAGTTTGAGGCCGGTCATGTAGGTGCCAGCCCAGCCTATTCCCGCCAGCCCACGCAAGAGCAGCACCGACCAGTAACCCTCGGCCACCAGCCCAAACAACAAGTGCGCCGCCATCGTGCAGGCGACACCGAACAGATACACGCGCCTTGCATCGACACGATCGGTCAGCGTCACAAGTATGGGCACCGCCACCAGATAGGCGCCATAAAACATTGCGGTACTCCAGCCCGCCTCGCTATTGGTGAGCCCCCATAGCGGCATCATCTCCGGCAATAGCGCGGGCCAGAAAAAAGCGCCTATTTGCACCAGCGTCTGTGCCGCGCATACCACCACAACCAGACGCGCACCCGAGAGGCGTAATTGGGATTACGTCATGACCGTATATCATCCAATAAGCTGTTGGTTTTACGGTTTTTTTTATGTCATGCGCAATCTTCAAGGTGCGCACCATGACACGTAATGCAACATCACTGCGAGTGCTCGGGGGCGCGTTGCTTGCGGCTGACCTGCCGTTCGATCGCCTGTTCCGCGTGCGTGGCCAGCGTAGGATCCGAGTCTCGAGCGAGCTTTTCCAGTATTACGCGCGGCGTGGCGGCGTTATAGGTGAGGTTGAACCGGGTATAGAGATACTTGCTTTCCGGCAGTCGTTCCATCACTGCCACAGGCAGATTGGGATTGAGCGCCAAGCCCCCATTCGATCAATACATCCGTCGAGTCAAAATAGCGTTGCAGCACCGTCAGCGGCGTTTTTGGGTTGGCCAGAATATCGCTGATGACTGCATCCGATCGCGGACCGTCGGCCAAACGCGCCAGCGTCATTGCCCCCACGTTCGGATTACGCACGACCAGGCGCATCGCGGAAAGGCCCTTGCGGTTGTCGAGCTTGACATCCCAAAGTGAACCCAGCGGTTCGAAAAGATCGGTGTCGGGCAACTTTTGCGGCAAGCTTGCCAGATAATCAAGCAGCGCTGCACTCGCGAATTTGTTCTGCACAATCGCGCCGATAAAAAAACGATTGGTGCGCCACGGGGACTCGCGCATGGCCGCATCGAGTGCCGCGGCGTCCATGCGCGTCGTATCTGCAACGGCACGTTCCAGCGACAGCCCATGCCAAACCTGCCAACCAGCATAGGCTGGGACGCCAAGGCTGACCAGCCAGGCCAGCGCCAGTACCATGCCATGGTAACGTCCAGCCCCTCGAACCGCGTGCCACACGCATCCAAGCGCGAGGCCCCAGCTTCCGGCAAGCACCAGCGCGGCACACATGATAAACGGAGTAAATATCAATCCGATGCCCGCGGTCGAATTTGCCGAATCGAAAATTCCCCGCACCGACACGATGGCCGCGATTACCGCACCCTAGACGCCTGCGATCCAGGAAAATCGCGTTTCAGGGCGGGTACACCGTATTGTTTTCAACGGTACCTGTCCCGAAACACAGATGAAATGCAAACTATCGTATTGATTTTCAAGATGCTCAACTATATTCGCGGCATGACGAGCGGTCAAACACGGGCAATCCGCATCACGCTTCGAGCTCGCCCAGACTTTCCACAGCGCAGAACAAAACACGTCCGAGCCTCGTTCTGATTATCACTCCTGGTAACGCGTGGGTTCCAGTCGGTTATTATCGACGCAGCTAAACCATCCGCGCATGCAATCAAAGCACCGATCGCCTCGTACGCAAGGAAGAATTGGTCAGATGTTAAATTGGCCACCTTCATATCACCCTATCGGAAAGATTTTGAGTCATGACTAACCGAGTGTCATTGATACCCATGGAAGACTCTCTGCGCCTGGGCAGTGAGCTCGGGGTAACGGAAGCACAAGCCAGCCGCGGCGCATTCAGAATGCTGGCGCACCATCCCGACCTTGCAAAGCAGGTTTACGGACTGCTGACAGCACTGACCGCGCGCAACAAGCTGCCGCTGTGCCTGCGCGAACTCATGGCCATGCACATCGCGTGGCTTACCCGATCGGAATATGAGTGGTTTCAGCACTACCGCATCGCCACGACCCAAGCCGGGATATCGCAAGAGGAAGTCGTGGCTGTCCGCGACTGGAAAAATTTCGTCCATTGGGGCCGGCGGATCGCGCCATGTTGTCTGCCGTTGACGATACGGTAGAATTCGGCAAGATCACGGACAAAGTCTGGGCAACATGCACGGAACACCTTACCGATCCTGCACTGCTGATAGAAATGGTCATCGCCATCGGCAACTGGATCATGTTCTCGCAGATCTTCCGCACGCTGGAAGTACCGCTGCAGGAAGACGCAATCGCATGGCCGCCCGATGGCACGCCTGCGCCTTGATCGATACGCGTTCACCGCGGAACGAATCGCCCCTGGACGATCAGCTATACGGAGGGCATATCGTAATGAAGCATGCCGGATTCGGAGTTAACTATCCATGACTACACTCAAAGCGCCCGCCAATTCCTGCGATTGTCACTTTCATATTTTTGACAATCGGTTCCCTGCGCTCGCCGGACCCAGACCAACGGATTATCCGGTCAGCGCTTATCGCCTCATACAGCAACGCACGGGAACCACGCGCGCCGTGGTGGTATCGCCGCGCGCCTATGTCACCAATCATCAGTGCCTGCTGGATGCCATCTCGCAACTTGGACCCGCTCGGACGCGGGGCGTGGCGGTGGTTCATCCCACGGTCTCCGATGCGGAGCTGACAATGCTGGCGGACGCGGGCATACGTGGCATCCGTTTTACCGTGGAAAGCCCCGCAGGTGCGGTGACCACGCTCGACATGATAGAGCCGCTGGCGAAACGCGTCCATGCATTGGGATGGCACGTGCAGATCCACATGCTGGCCGACCAGATCGTCGAAAACAAGGATCTCCTCAATCGCCTCGCCGCGCCCATCGTGTTCGATCATATGGGCCGCATCCCTCATCAGGCCGGCGGCTCTGCGCACCCCGCATTTGCCGTCATGCGCGGGCTCATCGATAAGGGCCGCGCCTGGGTCAAGCTGTCGCCCACCACCTTTAACGGCAGGAGCAACGGTTACGCGACGTGGAAGCAAATGACGGATGCGGCCCATGCATTGATCAAGGCCGCGCCGGAGCGCGTGGTCTGGGGCAGCGACTGGCCGCACCGTTCTGAAAAGGAAATGCCAGACGATGCCGCGCTCTTTGAGCGACTTACGGAATACGCTCGGGATCAGCCTACGCTACAGAAGATACTGGTGGATAATCCGGCGACTCTTTACGGATTTTAAATTTGGCGTTATACCCGGCGCCGGTACTCACCCGTGCGCGAGTCGATCTCGATCTTGTCGCCGGTGGCGCAAAACAGCGGCACCTGCACGATAAACCCGGTCTTGAGCTTCGCGGGTTTCAGCACTTTGCCCGAAGTGTCGCCGCGCACCGCGGGTTCGGTATATTCAATTTCGCGTTCCACCGACTGCGGAATTACGATGGAAATCGGACGCTCTTCGTAAATCACGAGCTCGCCGGGCATCCCGTCCTCAAGATAATTGAGGGCATCGCCCATGTTGTCTTTTTCCACTTCATACTGGTTGAATTCCTCATCCATGAACACGTACATGGGGTCAGCGAAGTACGAATAAGTAACATCCTTGCGATCCAGCTGGACGACATCGAATTTCTCGTCGGCGCGATAAATGCTTTCGGTGGGCGCACCGGTCAGCAAATTGCGCATCTTCATTTTGACGACCGATGCGTTGCGTCCCGACTTTGAAAATTCGGCTTTCTGCACCACCATCGGCTCTTTGCCCAGCATAATGACGTTGCCGGCCCGGATTTCCTGTGCGATTTTCATGATATTTCCCGCGATAGAGGCTGAAAAGCCAGCTATTTTAGCCGATACTCACAGAATTCCGCCAGTCTGTGGGCCAGATTGCCGCCGTTGCAAAGATGACTTGCCCAGTGCGATGCATGCGTATCCACATCGGCCCTGCGCTCCATCAGTGCACACCAATCACGTCCCATGTCCGTCGATTGTCGATTCCACGAATTGAATACCGTGCCCACTCGCCTGCCGACCTCCGGCTCCGCCGCTGCGCAATAGCGATCAAGAAACGCATCCACTTTGGACATATGGGCGCCGTCCGACTGCGGATACGCCTGCCACACCAGCGGACGCGCGGCGAGCTGCGCACGGACAAAAGAATCTTCACCGCGTACAAAATTGACATCGCAGGCCCATAACAGCCGGTCGTATTGATCGAGTTCGAGAAATGGAACCGCATGGATCGCAAGCTTGCCCATCACGACCCGCGATCCGGCCACGATGCGACGCCCCGCAACCTGCGAGAGCTGGGTGAGTACGTTGCCTTCGGGCGCTATGCACACAACCGGCGCCGCACCGCCCGCCCATGCATGCACCAGCGTGGACAGCGCGGCGTTGTCATAACAGAACAACGAAATCAGCACGGCATCCGCATCGACCATCGTCACTTGCAGCGATTGCAGGAAACCGGCGATAGCCGTTGTATCGCGCTGAAACGCGTCGCGCGCACCACACAATCCACGCTCCATCAACAGCCCGCCGGTTGCCGGCGTAAACCCGGGAAAGAAAAAGTATTTGACGAGCGGATTCGCGGGCTGCGGCGAGGGCAGGACGTGACAGCCTTCCACCCACTTTTCGGCACTCAGATACTCAAGGTTGATCCACACCGGCGGTGTCTTGCGCCGGACCATGGCGTCCACGTACTCGGGCGGCGGGCGAACGCCGAATCCCTCGACCACGATCTCAGCAGGTTCAGCCTGCGCCAAGTCACGCCAGCACCGCACCTCGACGCCGTCTATGCATTGCGCCACTAGCACTGGATTCACGTCGCGATTCAGACGGTGCAAAGTATCGAGGTTGTCGACCCAAAAACGGACCGACTGATCGAGTTCGGAACACAACTGGCGCGCAAGCCGCCAGCATACCCCGGCGTCACCAAAGTTATCCACGACAGAACACAAGATGTCCCAGCCACGCTTCATGCGAAGATCAGCCGGCGTTCAATTCGACGCTCAGCCGCGCTTCCCGGCTCGGCCACCTGTCTGTTCTGGCTTCAATGACTAGCGCACGCACCGCATCAGGCAGCGGCGGCGTGGTGGCGGTGATGCGCACAAGACGTATGCCGGCCCTTTTAAGGCAGTCCTCGATGAAGCGCTCACTGTCGGCCTGCGCCGTTGCTATGCTGCCTGCCGATACGTCAGCCACCACTGCCGCAATCACTCCATTTGCCGGTTGCACACCACAAGGTCCACCTTGTGCTGCGCGAGCCGGCGCAATTTCTGATCCCGTTCATAACCAGATATTGAGGGAGCAATATCAACAAGATCGGAAAGCGAATACTTCGCGAGTATGTCGTGGTCCGGCAACGCCGACTTGAATACACGATACAAATCAAGATCGGAGGGTAACAGCAGGCACGGTTTACGTGAGAGCTCGGGAACTGGTGACGCGACAACCGGAGTAGCAGTGACCGGGGGCGCAACACCCGCCTTGTCGTCCGCAGCGACACTGCGTTTGGCTTCGAACAGCAGCGCGTCGAACTGTTTGGCGCGCGCTGCGGCATGGTTGTGACGTGTCCGGCCGTACGCCCAAACAATGCCGACGATCAACACCAGCCCTATCAGACCTATTACATACCACATCAGGTGTTCTCTCCGCGCGCCTCGAAGGAATCTAACCGGGCGTGTGTCCGTCGCAGGCGGTCGCTGACGGTTACGGCGTCGGTCCAGCCACCATGCCAGCGCGGGCAGCATCAGAAACGATCCGGGCAACGCAAGCACGATCAGATAGGGGCTGATGTCCGACAGCCGCTGCAGATGCACCCTGAGTTCGGCTTTGTCTTCTGCGGTCCATTTCTGCTTGTTGCGCGGCTTCATCAGCAGCGGCATCAGGCCCTTGATCTTGACGATCTCGCCCAGCAAATGTTTTTTTTCGCGCTCGGTCAGATCCATGACAGAGCGGTAGGCGACGACGCTGGCATTGCGCAGCCTGATAATGGGAGAAGGTTCTATCGCCATCAATGATCGCGATCAGGCAAAAAAGCGGGATTTGCGGATCGAACGAATCGCACGCCACATGGTAAGTCCGCGCCGTGCCCAATTCCACAGGCCGCGACGCCGGATGGCGACCATCAGCGTCACGCCGGTAAAAAGCACAAGAGGATGTCTGCGCAGATAGTCCGCCGCTTCGGTTACGCGATCAACGATCCTGATCGCGCCCCCCATGCCTTCCACCGCGTTCGATAACGCAGCGCGCTGCATTTCGGACTGCGCGCACAACACTTTGCGACGACGCAGCACTTCCTGCAATCTGGAATTCACGACGATAACCGATCACGGTCCCTAGCTAGCTCCCGCAGACTGTCCGAGAACAGGCCCGATCCCGCACGGGCACGCTTGAGCGCCATTGCGCCGAACAGCGCGCCCAGCAACAGATACACCACCACAACGCCGGCTATGGCCATGACGCGGTGGGTGTCCCAAAACTGAACTATGATCAGCAGCGTCAGGAAAATCACGCCCAGTGCAAAGAACAGCAGCGCGACGACCGCAAACAGGACTACCTGCCCGAAGCGAAGTTTTCCCTCTTCGATTTCATTGGCGAGCAACTGGAGACGCGTATGCGCAATCTCCACCCCCGCCGCCAACAAGCTCCTGGCGGAAGCCAGCAATCCGCCAGCACGCATAGAGCCGGCGGCCGTATCTTCGCCGGCCATGAGCCTAACGACGGCCGATCAACAGCCCGATAACAAGCCCGACACCCGCGGCGATGCCCACCGCGCGCCACGGATTCTCGTGCACATACTCGTCCGTCACATGCGCGGTCTGTTTAGCCTTTTGGATGACGGCGTCTTCGGCTTCAGCAAGCTTTACCTTGGCCTTGTGCAGGTTGTCCTGCATGCGTTCACGGGCTCCGGCGGCCTTGTCGACCGCTCCGCTCGCCACGAATTTCAGCATCTCCTCGAAATCGACGGCAATTATCTTGAGATCTTGGACCAGCTTGTCCTTGGTAACAGAAGTATCTGCGCTCATAATTTCCTCAGTGTCAAATGTATAACATAGGCCGATGTGGATAGGCACGGGGAATCGATTAGGCTACCGATTTTCCCCGTTTAAATCAAGCATTGCTGCATTGCAACATCACGCTTTTCAGTTACCCAGTGACATTCTACGACCGGTTTGCCGGAGCACAGCGTTAAGCCCATCGGTCGAGATCACCATCGTTGCCGACGAACCACATCACTTTTATAACCGGATGTCCATTGGCCGCGTCATCTATAACAAGACTTCAATGGAAGGCATGTATCTGGTCCCGGATACTTGGTACCAGGACAATTCCGTATCCGTGTGGCTGAATACCGTCGCGGTATCCATAGATCGCGAGAAAAAATCCGTTCAGCTCGGAACCGGCGAAACGCTCGAATACGACCGGCTGGTCATGGCGACCGGCGCGAAAGCCGCCACACCTGCGCCGGCCTTTCTCAGTCACGACAACGCCTTTGTTCTGCGCACCGCCGTGGATGCACAAGCCGTGCGTGCCGCGGTTCAACGCATACATGCCAGACACGCCATCGTCATCGGCGGGGGCGTGCTCGGCATTGAGGCTGCCGAGGCCATGACCCACCTCGGCATGCGGGCGACGATACTGCATCGCGGCAAACGGCTGATGGACCGGCAAATCGACGTCGGCGGTGCGCAGCTGCTTGCCGGTTATTTGTCACATCAAGGCATAGACACGATCACCGAATGCAAGGTCGCCGAGTATCAAGGAAACGGACGGCTGCGCGCTGTGCGCGTGGAAAACGGCCGCGTGCTGGAAGCCGATATATTTATCGCTTGCACCGGGATTGCACCCAACGTCGAAGCCGCGCGTGATGCGGGCCTGAACATAGGTCGCGGCATCGTGGTCGATGCGTGCATGCGGACCTCCGACCCGGATATTTTCGCGGTGGGCGACGTGGCGGAAGTCGGCAAGGGCGCGGCGGGACTCTGGCCGGTCGCGGTCGACCAGGGACGCATTGCGGTCTCCGCGATATTGGGGGCGGAAATACAGGCTTCGGAACCACGCATCGTGCTGCAACTGAAGTCCGACGGCATCGATTTACGCAGCTTCGGCACCATAGAACCCGCACCCGATGACTGCGAAGTGCTGACCGCGACCGGCGGAGGCAGCATCTGGTGGCGCCTGGTGCTGCGCGGCAGCTCGGTCGTCGGCGCGGTATTCGTCGGGCCGCGCGGCTCGTCCAAGGACCTCACCAAGCTGCTGCAGTCCGGCGCCGATTTCACTGATTTCCTGCCCGCCCTGCGCCAGGGTGAGCTCACGTTGACCAAATAACCAGGATAGATCCCGCGTCTGTCCTGCGTCAGCGGTAACTGGTGAACTCCTCCAGAGAGATCAAACCGTCGTGATTGCGGTCTATGGCGTCGAAGTTCTGTTCGAGCAGCGGGTCACCCTTAACTTCGTCGCGTGCCAGATGGCCGCTGCGATCGCGGTCGAGCAGATAAAACTCGCGCGGCGTCAGCTTTGGCGGCTCGTCCTTCACCGCCTCTGGTTGCACCGCACTCGACACCGCCGGCCTGGACGGATCCTCCTGCGACGTATCGTCGAACAGCTGGATTCCGCCTATCACAAGGAAAAGGGCCAGCGCGCCCGCGGCAAACGACGTTAACTGCAACATCAAGCGCTTTCTGCGTGCAAATTTTACCGGCGATTTGGCGAGTAGCGTCAGCGCCGCGTCGCTGTCGGACCGCGGTGCGGCAATGCTCGCTTCGCGGGCACTTGCAATTGAAGCCGGCGACGGCATGGCCTGCGCGCCTGCGCCAAACAATGCTTTCCATTCCGATACCGTCTGCGGCCGTTTTCCCTCATCGACTTCCATTCCCTGGATCACGGCACGGAGGAAATCGGCGCTCAAGCGGTCCCGCGACGCGTTCAATGATTCCGTGACGGTGTCCGTTTTCAGCCGTGTCACAACGTCCGGGGGATTATCACCGACGACGGCGCGATACAGTACCCCCGCCAGCGAGTAGATGTCGGTCCACGGCCCTTGATTGCCGTCTTTCGCGTACTGCTCAAGAGGCGCGTATCCCGGCGTCAGTATTGAAGTCGTGGTGCGTGTCGCGCCGCTGGTTGCGACGCGCGCCGAACCAAAATCTATCAACAAAGGCGCTCCGCTATCGCGAATAAAAATATTCGACGGCTTGATGTCGCGATGAAGAAAACCAGCGTGATGCACCGCCTGCAACCCCTCCAGCAGCGGCATCAGCATGCCCCTCAACATGGCTTCGTCGGGCTGGACGGTACGCTTAAGCAACTGATTGAAAGACACGCCCGATTCATAGTTCATCACCATATAGGCGGTCCGATTCGCTTCGAAATAGCGGTTTACAACCACAATGTTGGGATGACTGAATTTGGCCAGCAAGCGCGCTTCCTGCAGAAAACGTTCCAGCCCCCACGTATAGTTGTATTCGACATCGCTGCTGACGGGCGAAATCGCGCTGTCCGGGCCGCGCATTGCAAACTCGACCGGCAGATACTCCTTGATTGCAACCTTCTTTTCGAGATTGGTATCGTAGGCGAGATAGGTCATGCCGAAGCCGCCTGCGCCCAGCACGGACTCCAGCCGATACTCAAACAGCATGGTATCGAGCGGCAGTGAATTGCGGTAATTCAATATTTCGGCCATATCATTCCAAACTTGTGGCGCGTGCGCGCGCCTGACTGCGCGCATCACATCATCCCCGAAATTCCAGGGAATTCCAAGGGGATATTGTGCGTGCTTCACCATAATCCGCGTTCCATCCATGCCCCCGCAGCCGGTCCCGTTATTAAAATGACTTCAAGGTGGCCTGCTGCCGGATTCTCAGGCGTATCAATTCATCCGGAGAAATCCGGCCATCGCGATCAGTATCGACTTCCTGAAAATTTTGCTCGATAAAGGGAAATCGGCCGCGGATCTCGTCTCGCGACAGGTATCCATCGCCATCGCGATCAGCTAGCATAAACTCCTTGCGCGCCATGACGGACTTCAGATTTTCGGTGTTGTTGCCGGTTGGCGGCTTCATGCGTGACGTTTCGGCAATAAGATCTCGAGTACCCTGGGCGTTTTCGGCAGGCGTCGTGGATTGCAGCGGCGCGCTGATTGCCACCGACGGCCGGTCAGCGGGCTCGCGGCGCAATTCCATCGGCGGCGCCGGCACAGCCGCAGGCACGGGCACTTCCGGCGGCGCATTTTGTGACACGACGGGCACTTCGGAGAATGAGACCACTCGTCCTGCGGTGATGGTGGACGGTGCAATTTCACCGGTGTGATGATTTTCCCAATAGCCCGCTGCGAAACCGAGCACCGTGACCACAACGCCGCCGCCTATCATCCAGCCGAGTTTGCCGTAAGCACGGCTCTCCGAAATCCGCTTGGGCTGTGCCGCGGCAGGTATTGCCTCGCGCTGATGGATCTTGGGAACACGCACAGTAATGGCATCCGGCACGCCCCTCGCAGCCGAGGCCGGGCTCATGCTGGCAACACCGCGATTGAATGCGCTCAGCGCGGCCCGGCCGGAGATTGCATCACGCCAATCCGCGACTGTCTGTGGGCGCAGGCCCTCATCCAACGCCATTCCCCATTCCACGGCCCTCAGAAACCGCTCGGCATACCGCTCACGCGCATCCGCCAGCATTTGAGACACGTTATCCGACTTCATGCGTTTAATGGCATCGGATGGGTTTTCGCCGGTTATGGCCCGGTACATCACGGCGGCCAGCCCATATATGTCGGACCAGGGCCCTTGGTTGCCGTCCTTAGAATACTGTTCGAGAGGGGCATATCCGGGTGTCACAATTGCCGTCTTGCTTTTCGTAGCATCGTCGGTTGCCATGCGCGCAGCCCCGAAATCGAGCAGCAACGCACTGCCGTTCTCACGCATGAATACATTGGACGGTTTGATATCACGGTGCAGAAATCCGGCCTTGTGCACCGCCTGCAACCCGTCCAATATGGGTATCAATATGCCTTTCAGCGTGGCCTCATCGGATATCGGCATACGACGCAAGTTCTGATGCAACGATTCGCCTGCTTCGTAATCCATGACCATATAACTGGTGCCGTTCGCCTCAAAAAACCGATTGACGCGCACAATGTTCGGATGGCTGAATCTGGCGAGCGTACGAGCTTCCTGTATGAACCGATCCAGCCCCCACTGATAGGTATACTCATTATCGGTGCTGACCGGCACCACACTACCGTCGAGTGCGCGCATCGCGAGGTCACCGGGCAAATACTCTTTGATGGCAACGTGCTTTTCCAGATTGGTATCCCACCCAAGGTACGTAATCCCGAATCCGCCCGCGCCCAATACGGACTTCAGACGGTATTCGAGCAACGTCGAGTCCAGCGGTAACGCGTTGTGGTAGAACGGCGCCTGTGACACGAATACGGCCCTCCACCGCCAGCTCAGCGGCAACGATTTAAATTGCAAGCATCTGAATTATAAGAGAACTAATGCTTATGTACAATCGCAGTGACAACACGGTGAGAGGCGTTCAACCCGCTCTCAGGGGTTTATTAAGCGCCCCCCGAAACTGTTCGCGCAACTTGGCCTTCATCATCTTGCCGGTCGAGGTGCGGGGAATTTCGGTTACGAACTCGAATCCATCGGGAATCCAGAATTTCGCGAATTTCGGCGCAAGGAATTCGCGCAATTCCCGTTCATGCGTGGATTGCCCCGGTTTCAGCACCACGACCGCAAGCGGGCGTTCATCCCATTTTTCATGCGGGACCGCAATCACCGCCGCTTCCTGTATGGCCGGATGACCGGCCAAAGCGTTTTCCAGGTCCTGCGAACTGATCCATTCACCGCCGGACTTGATCAGATCCTTGGTGCGGTCCGTGATCTTGACGTAACCTTCCGCGTCTATGGTCGCCACGTCGCCGGTGCAAAACCAACCGTCCGGCGTCCACTTGTCGGATTCGCTGTCCAACCGATAATAGCTCGCCGCGATCCACGGCCCGCGCACCTGCAGTTCGCCCATGGTAGCCCCGTCCCAGGGTGCGGCACCGCGCTCGGTCATCGCGCGCACTTCCACAAACGGCGCCGGCACGCCCTGCTTGACGCGCAATGCGTAGCGTGCGTCTTCGCTCCACCCGGACAAACCATGCTTGATATACGAGGTCGTACCGAGCGGCGTCGTCTCAGTCATGCCCCAGGCATGCAGTACCCGCAGATGGTGCCGGTCAAATGCCCGTATCATGGATTCGGGTGCGGCCGCGCCGCCCACCAGCATGCACATGCCCGGCACGAGCTTCCATTGCGTGGGATGGTTTTCCAGTGCCTGTAATATGCC
>CANJQI010000032.1 GCA_947476215.1 Betaproteobacteria bacterium | reverse complement strand
TGCTGCCCGGTGGTCAGAAGACCACGGCCGCGCTCGCGGGACTTGCCCATGCGACGTATATATTCGGCCTGGAGCTTGCCGATGCGGCGCCGCGTGGTACGGTGCATCCGGGGTGCGAGATTATTTCGGTAGCGCTCGCGGTCGCCGAGAAGCGTGGCTTGGGTGGCGCGGCGATACTGCCGGCGGTCGTGGCTGGATACGAGATTGAAATTCGATTCGGCCGCGCGCTGCATCCGCACGCGTTTTATCGCGGCTGGTCCACCATCGGATTTCTCGGGGCAATCGGGCCCGCTGTGACGGCTGCTCATATGATGGGGCTGGACGCCGAACACATGGACAATGCGATTGGTATTGCGCTCAACATAGCGCCGTTCGCCACAGGTCGCGCCAACCAGCCCGGTACCGTCAAATGGCTGGTCGGCGGGCAGGCCTGCGCATCCGGTTTGCTGGCGGCGGAGATGGCCGCGCGCGGTACCAAAGGCATGCGTGACGTGACAGGCACCTGGCTTAACGTGATATCCGCCGAGAATCATCCCGAGCGGCTGACCGAAGGTATCGCCGCGGATTACACGTTTGCGCAATGGGAACTGTTAAGCGGCGTGATTACCAAGTATTACGCGGCCATAGGCCCTATTGCGTCGTCGCTGGAAGCCATGTTCCGGCTGGCCGATGAACACGATATACGCGCCGACGATGTCGAGGAAATACACGCCGATTGCCCGCGCCGCACCGCGATGTTCAACAAGCCGCGGCCTGAAAACGAAATAGCGGCGCGCGGCAGCTTGCCGTATTGCCTGGCTGTGGCGGTCTGCACACGCGATCCGGGGCAGTTGCTGGGCCCGGCGTATCGTCCCGAGGCGTTGCGGGACCGAAAAGTACTGGCGATGGCGGAAAAAGTGCGGATCACCGAAAATGAGGACTACGAACGGCAGTACCCGGCGCGCAGTCTGGCGCGCATTTCGGTACGGTTGCGTGGTGGCGTGACTCACAGCCTGGAAATAGACCGCAGCGAAATCGAGCGTTATCTGAGACCGACCGATGCGGATATCGAAGGCAAGTTTCGCCTGATTGCCACCCCCGTTCTGGGCAAGGCGAAAACCGATACCGTGGTGCATTGGGTCCAGAACATGGAGACCATGCCCAATGTGGAATTGTTGATGAAGGCATTGCAGCCCTAGGGGCGTGGCGAGGGCGGGCTTGCCATTGAGTAAATTAGCAGCATCATTTTTAAGGGGTATTCCAACATGATCCATAAAAAAGAAGCGAAGGAATGGGCGCGCGAGAAACTGAAGGGCCTGTTCACCAGCCCGATGATACCGTTTACGCAGGATTTCAAGCTCGACGAGGCCGGCATACGCACCAACGTCGAGCGCATGCTGGAGGTCAAGGCGTCGGGCCTGGGCTTTGGATTTTCCGAGCCGTGGGTGTTGTCGATGGACGAGCGCAAGCGCGCTATGGAAGTGGCGATAGACGCCGCCCGCAAGCGCGTGGTGGCGTATGCGCATACCACCGATCACAGCGTCGAGGAGACCATCAATCTCACCAAGCATGCGCAAGCCGTGGGCGCGGATGCCGTCATGATCTGGATCCCTTACGAGTGGGCCAAGTCGCAGGATATGATCTGCGAATACTACGAATATGTGGCGTCCAAGGTCGATATCGCGATATTCGCCTATAACACCTATCACGCGGGTATCGCATTCACGCCGGAAACCGTGGCGCGTCTGGCGAAAATCCCCAATATCTGCGCGCTCAAAAACGCGATCAACGATGTCAGCCATACCCTGCGCTGTGTTGAACTGTGCGGCGACAAGATCGTGGTGAGTTCGTCCAATGAAGAGTTTCTGCTGCCGATGACGCAGTATTTCAACCAGCAGGTGATGTTGGGCACAACGTCGGTGTTTCTGATGCAGAGCAAGCACTATCAGCCCATCCAGGAATACTGGGAACTCGCCAAGCAGGGCAAGAATGTCGAGGCCGCGAAAAAATACTACGAATTGCAGCCGCTGCGCGAAGTGTGGCAGACGATGTACCGCGTGTTGAGAGACAAGCATGCTGCCATCCATCCGTTGCCGCAGATCAAGTACTGGATGGATCTCATCGGCATGGCGGGTGGGCCAGTGCGTCCGCCCATGCACCAGATTACCGACGAGCAGAAAGCATCGCTCAAGGCGCGCATCTATGCGTCGGACTGGATGTCGCGTTTGTATCCTGGGAAATAGGGGGCAATGCTCGGTATGGCAGTTGTAGGAGTAGGTCGGCAAACCCTTGCCGAGATCTGTCCGGACTCATCAGGAGCAGGCATGTTGAAGTGGTTACGGGCAGCAGGAGTCATGATGGCTCTGGGTGCGGCGAGCATGGGTGCGGTATTTGCCCAATCATCCGTGCCTGGCCCTTATCCCGCCAAGCCGATACGCATGCTGGCGCCTGAACCCGGCGGCGGCAACGAGGTCGCCGGGCGCATCGTATCGCAGGGGTTATCCGCGCGCTTGGGACAGCAGGTCGTCATCGACAACCGCGGCGCTGCGGGCGGCACGATCGCGGCGGGCATAGTCGTGAAAGCTGCGCCCGATGGGTACACGATGCTCGTTTACGGCAGCTCGCTGTGGCTTGCGCCATTTTTGCGCAAGAACGTGACTTACGATGCGATCCGGGACTTCACGCCGATCTCGCTGGCGGCGGAAGCGCCGTTCTTCATTTTTGTTCATGCATCCGTGCCGGCGAAAACGGTCAAGGAATTCATTGCACTGGCCAAGGCCAAGCCGGGCGACCTGCTGTATGGATCCGCAGGTTCGGGCGCGGCGACGCATCTGGCGGCGGAGCTTTTCAAAAGCATGGCCGGGGTCAATATCACACGCGTTGCGTACAAGGGTAGCGGTCAAGCCGCCAACGCGATGGCGGGCGGTGAAATACAGGTCATGTTCGGTTCCGCATCGCTGGGCATGGCGCAGGTCAAGACGGGACGGTTAAGAGTGCTGGCCGTTACGACCGCCAAACCGTCGGCGCTCGCGCCGGGATTGCCCACCGTGGCGGCGTCCGGCCTGCCGGGCTATGAAGCAGGGTCCATGGTGGGATTTTTCGGACCGGCGAAGATGCCCAAAGCGCTCGCCGCGAGACTGAGCCAGGAGATCAAGGAAGTCGTCAAACAGCCGGACGTAAAGGAAAAATTCCTGAGTCTGGCCATTGAACCTGTGGGCACCACGCCCGAGGAATTCGTCGGCTTGCTGAGAACCGATATGGCGAAGTGGGGCAAGGTCATCAAGGAAGCCGGCATCATCGAAGAATAGAAAGGGTGGCAACGTGAAGTCCAATACAGCATCGCGTACGAAGGCAAAATCCCACGAACTCACTATTAGCAAGGTCGAGGCGATTCCGATTTCGATACCGCTCAAGCAGCCGATCAAATGGGCGCGCGGGCACATCAGCAGCGTGGACAACGTGATCGTGGTCGTGACACTGACCGACGGCTCGCAGGGCATAGCCGACGCGCCGCCGCGCACCACGATATACGGCGACACCCAGCAGTCGCTGCTGGCGATCATCCTGCATCACCTGGGGCCAGAGTTGATCGGCGTCAACGCGTTCGATATCGCGCGCGTGCACTGGGTCTTCAATGCCGTCGCCGGCAACATCGCCGCCAAAGCAGCGCTCGACATGGCCATCTACGATGCGCAGGCCAAGTCGCTGGGGATTCCGTGTGCGCAACTGCTGGGTGGCACGGTCAAGTCATTGCCGGTCAACTGGCGCTTCTCGCTGGGCGGCAAAAAGCAGCTGCTGGCCGAGGCCGAAAACATGATGAAGCGCTATGGTTTCAAGGCATTTAAAGTCAAGTGCGGATTCGACCCTGCGCGGGATATCGACCTGCTGCGTGCACTGCGCAAGCAGGTTGGTGACGACGTGGAAATCGCGGTCGACATGAATCAGGGATACAGCGCCCAGCAGTTGATAGAGGCCGCCCCGGCTTTTGAAGATATCAACATCGCGCTCATCGAGGAACCTTTGCCCGCCCGCGACAAGGACGGCAAACTGCTCGCCGCGCAGAGCATGACCGTACCGATCTCGGGCGACGACAGTTGTTTTACGCTCGACGACGTGCGCGATCAACTCGAAATCGGCGCCATCCGTTCCATCGTCATCAAATGCGCGCGCACCGGTTACACCATTTCACGCGACATCGTGGGGCTTGCGCGTGCGTTTTATCGTCCCGTGCACAACGGCAGCCAGGCCGACATGCAGATCGGTTCCGCCGCCGCCGCGCACTTCGCATGCACGTACGAAGCGATACACGCGCATGAATTCAGTTCCTTTCTCGACGCGACGGATCACGTTGCCAATCAGGATCTCCTGATCAAGGACGGCAAGCTGATACTGCCGGAAGGCCCCGGCATAGGGCTGACGCTGGATCCCGCGAAAATCAGAAAATACCGCGTCGATAAGTAGAGCGCAAAGATTGCCTACAGCAACAGCCCAAACTCTTCCGGGCTGATGCCGGACTGACGAAGGATCGCGCGCAACGTTCCGGTATCAATCCCGCGATGGTCCGGAACCACCAATTGTACAAACGGCTGATCACGACGCAGAATAATATGGCTGCCATGCTGACGCTTCACCCGAAAGCCGGCTTTCTCCAGAGCCTTGACGCAGTCCCTGCCTGAAAGGCGGGGGAGTTTGCTCATACAGCAACAAGCAACGCGTCAAGCGGGTCATCAGGTACAGGCAATCCATCTTCCTTGAGGGTCAATTCGTAACCTTCAATTGCTTCCTTTATGTTGCCAAGCGTGTGTTCACGGGTATCACCCTGGCTGATGCACCCGGGAAGGCTTGGACACTCCGCCACCCAAAGACCATTTTCTCCGCGATAGATCATGACTTGGCGCATTTGTGCCTCCATGGTTGCCGTGACATATCTTACACCTGCCCCCCGCTACTGCGTGTCACCCCGTTCCGCGACGGCAGTATGGCAATAACCGCGTATGCCCAGCTTCGCGTAACCGCTCCAGTCGTCGGTGATGATGGCAGCGCCGGGCTTAACGGTTCGCTCGATGAAGCCACCCAATGATTTGGCACTTCGGTCTGGCTCCACCGCAAGCCGAACACGTCCGGCGTACCGTCCAGTCCTCCGCTTGTTGAGGCTGCCACCGGGCTTGCGCTGTTTAAGCTCGACGCCACCGGCGACAAGCACCATGTCGTGCCCGCCTCGGGCCTTGCCGCGAGTGCGGCCGCGGCCGTAGGTTTCATCGGCCTCGCCGTGCTCTCCGTGGTTACCGTCAATCCGATCCTGGTCGGGGCGCACCATGCCGGCCCGCAGTTTGTGAAGAATCTGGAAAGCAGTCTCGTAACGCGGCAATCCGAGTTGGCGCTGGAACTGGGGGGCCGACATTCCGGGCGTCTGGCTGGCAACCAAGTAGGCTGCGCAGAACCACACGGAGAGCGGTGTGTGGGTACGTTCCATGAGCGTGCCCGCAGTGATGCTCGTATCGCGGTTGCAATGACGGCACCGACAAACGCTGAGGCGATTGGCGAAGCGATAAGGCTCTCCGGGTGTGCCGCAGTGGCCTCAAACGAACCCGGCTCTCCATCGGGCGCGCTCAAGGTAAGCCGATTAGGCCGCTTAGTCCGGGAACAGTTGCTCAAACTCAGGCCGCGAGCGAGGAAATGGCAAATCGTCTTGCTAAGGCACGTCGATAACCATGACCAGCCCAGATTGGCGTAGATGCTCAACAGACTACCGGTAGTGGATCTGGGAGACAACCGGATAAGCACGGTATGAATGTCGCGAGCGCCTAATGGATTTCCGCGGCCGGGGTACCGTATACCAGGCTATTGGCCTTCTTGGCGCCGGAAAAGCGCTTGTTGCGCGGGCTTACCTCAGGATGGCCCGGACGAAATCGCACGGCCACGCGCGCTACCGCAATCCCGGCCTTGCGCGCGGCTGCGAGGTTGGCGCCAGCGAGCCTGATCAGATTGCCTCATTGCGGCTCGCTGAAATTGCCCAGAATATCGTTCTGGAAATCCATGGATAGCAAAGCGGTGTCCTTCTTGTCCAGACTGATGTCTGTCACAGGGTTATCCTCGGTTGGATGGATGATGGTGGTGAATCGACCGTCCCATTATCCTCCAACTGGTGGACGGGGTTCGTAAGCGAGGTTGTCGCCAGAGCCAGGTCGATGATCACAATTGATCATGAAACAGTAGTGTCCGGCTAATAACTCCTTGATTTACTGCGTTTCAGGAAAGCCGTCCTTTGTTGGTTACGGCTTCGACGAATTGTTCGCGCCAATTCCGTTGGTGCAATACGAAACGTGAAGCAGGCGCCAGACGTCGTTGGCGTATTCGTGGACGCTGGATGACCCGGTTCGATTGATTCAGCGACGGAGCACTTGCACCGACTGTCGGTGGCTTCAGACCTCAGGGACCGAAGCGCTTGCTGTGACCGCCGTGCCGTTGACGGTAGGTGGCTCAAGCTAGTACAGTGATTTTCCGCGCGTTACGCGGGTTATCAAGTTGCGCGCCGCAACAACCCGAATTATAGGAGCCACTTATGCCGGACACGAAGAAGAAAACCAAGAAAACAGCTGCGCGGAGCGGCCCCAAGTCTCTTGCTACCTATCTCGATCAGATTCGCGACGATCCGAACGAGTTCAGGAAGGTGAGCCGCAAGGTCAATCCCATGGACTTCGAAGTCACCGCGATACTCCAGCACCTCGAGGACCGCGGCGAGTTTCCAACGGTGGAGTTCACCAATCCGCTTAACTTGCACGGCGAGCCGTCGAAGTTTCCGATCGTAACCAACCTGTGGGCGACGCGCGAGCGTTGCGCCGAGGCGATTGGCTTGCCGCGCAGCAAGGCAGGCCGCGAGCTCGGATCGCTTTTTGCCGAGCGCGTTCCCCGCAAGATACAGCCTGTTGTCGTATCAGGCGACAACGCACCGGTGCATGCCAATGTGCTGCAGGGCAAGAAGGCGGACATGTGGATCCTGCCCGGCGTGCGCCATGCCGAGATGGATCTGGGCGCGGCGTTCCTGATGGGCATGGTGGCGAAGCCTCCGGGCGAGGACTTTTACAACGTGACTTTCATCAAGACTTTCCCAGAGACCGGGCATCGCGGTGGTCTGACGCCTCACTCGGCTCACATACACCGTATCTTCAAGCTGTGGGAGAAACGCGGCGAGCGTTTTCCGGTGATCAATATTCTGGGCCACCATCCCGCGTTCTGGCTGGGCACGCTCAACAGCACGCCCTGGGGCGACAACGAATACGCGACGGCCGGTGGTTTTCTGCAGGAACCGGTGCGACTTGCGCCCTCAGTCACCTGGGGTAAGGATTTCATGGTGCCAGCGGATGCCGAAATCATCATCGAAGGGGAGGTTGATCCGAGCAAGCACACCATCGTTGATCCATTTGGCGAAATCAGCGGCCAGTATCAACCCCAGGAGTTGGCGCCGCTGATGGAAGTGACCGCGATCACGTATCGCGACAACGCCACCTTTCAGGATATTTTTTCCGGGCATCGCGAACATCAGTTGATGGGAGCCTTGGGACACGCAGGTTCGATTTTCAACTATCTCAATCAGAAGATAGGCGGTGTTACCGCCGTGAATCTCCCGTTTTCGGCGTGCGGGCGCTACACGGTTTACATTTCAGTGAAAAAGACGGAGGAACACCAGCCCAAGCAGCTCGCGCTGGCCGCGCTCGTTTTTCTGCCTACCCTGCATGTCGCGGTGGTGGTCGATGATGACATTGACGTCTTTAATGAACAGCAGGTGTTGTGGGCGGTCAATACCTACGTCGATCCCGACCGCGATGCCGATCTCATGAAGAACCTGCGCCCGCCGCAGGACCAGCGCGGCATGGGATCGAATCGCTTGATGCTGGATGCGACGCGTCCAACACATAGACCGTTCCCGACCCGCCTCAGAGTTCCGCCGAAGGTAATGGAGCGGACGAAAAAGCTTGAAGAATGGCTCGACTCAGCGAAAGGGAAGAAGTCATGAAAAAAATATTTACATCAACCTGCCCCAAGTGCAAGAGCACATTCGTGGTGTCGTGGGAGTTGCGCCATGCCGGCCTTAAACTGATTTGCCCGATTTGCGGTCACAGGTACTTACCGGACAAGTCGCTCGCGATCGACGAACGTGAACAGCACTAGACTGGTGCTTTCGCGTTAAACGGAATTCAGTCAGGTAGGCTAATTAAGCGCGGGCTGAAAAGTTGGCGGGTCGATGCGCGCCAGATGAATTACGTGTCCGAGCGCCACAGCGACGTGCAGGATTGTCAGTGGCTGCAAAAGCTGATGAGCCTGGGGTTATTGCGGGCGGCCTGGCGTTCTGAGAGCGAGGTCTGCGTTGTCCGTGCGATATTCCGTCAGCGATAAGTGCTGCACGCTGAGCAGGTCAGTTGGGTGCAGTTCATGCAGAAGGCACTGGTGTAAATGAACGTACTGCGTGGGTTTATAGTGAGAATGGATTTGTTGCGCACAAACACTTGATTTCATGGCTAAAAATAGTCATTGTCGGCGACGAGCCAGCACAACAGCGAACGCGCTGTTCAGTCTTGTCTTTATTCTCTTCGGTCACGCCCATTAGCTATAACGGGCTATTGCGGAGGAAGTTCTGGAACCCAGTGCATTGCCTGCACTTGCGAAAATGGCGCAATCGGGCGGCAAGGTGCCGGATGCGATAAACGGCCGCCTGGCGTGTCGCGTCGTGTTGGGCCTGGACGCGACCGTGCAGCTAACCCGGCAGCTCGAACAATTGTTGCGTAACGTGCAGGCTCGAGTTCAGCAGGCGGCCAGTGTGGCAAAGGATGCCAGTTCGTCTAAGTGATATTTCCGGCTGATCTCAACGCCCGGTCCAGTTGACGGGCGAGATCGGCGATGTAGGGTTCTTTGAAAAGATTCAGATGGCGGCACTCGATGGAGACCAGATCGATGTCGCCCGTGCAGAGCGCGTTCCATCCCAGGGTGCCCGTTTTGTCTTTCACTTCCATCCAATCGTCCAGATCGGTGGTGCGTATTATTGCAAGCCTGCCGGAATATGTGCTGGGACAGTAAGTGAAATACGCATTCTTGCAGTGCTCAGCCGTCTTGCGTATGCGATGTTCAAGCGCGGACTCTTGCGTATTTGCTTCGCCACTGACTCTGTTAAGCGCAGGAAACCATCCGCGCAACCGGCGCGAGACCCGCATCAGAACGTAGTTCAACAGTCCACGCGGGTCGAGTTGTGAAACATGTCGCCAGTGTTCGAGCAATTTTTTCAGCCCGCTCAGCGGCCGAATGACGCCAGGCGCATAGGCGTCAATGATAACGGTGACTTGCACCGTATTCCCAGAGGCGACCAATTCCCTCGCCACTTCGAATGCAACAAGTCCGCCATAGGAATATCCAACCACGGCATAGGGTCCTGATGGCTGCACTTGCCGCACGCGCAGGGCTATCGCGGCTGCGGTCTCGGAGATACCGTCGGGTGATGACCCGTCTGTCACCACGAGCCGGGGTTTGGCATCGGCTAGTATCTGCAATCGGCGCTCGGCCGGATGCTGCAGGTCGAGCGGGACATAGGCAGCGCCGGAACGGATGATCCCGACCACGGCAATAACCAGATCGGCGGAACGCCGGATGCAGACGCCCACGAGGTCGCCCGGACCGATTCCACGGGAGTGCAGTTCCCATGCGAGCACGTCAGCGCGTTGCAGCAGTTGCGAATACGTAACGCGTTCGCTGGCATCCACGAGGGCGATCGCATCGCCCCGGCTGCGGGCTGCTGCTGCGATACTTTCACCCAGCAGTGTGCTCAATGCGGTTATCATATTGCGCTTGCGAATAACCTGGTCATTGGGAGAATATCGGATGGAACTGCGACGAGTTTTCGCATTGATGTGGTCCGTTGGCGTGATGATGGCCGGCGCGGGCATGGTTTCCGGCCAGAGTTATCCGAACAAGCCGGTGCGCATCCTCACGTTTGAAGCCGGGGGTAGCGTCGATCTGATCGCGCGCATACTTGCGCCGGGCCTGTCCGGTGCGCTGGGGCAGAGCGTCATTACGGAAAACAGGCCTTCGATCATCGCGATCGAAGCTGCATCCAAAGCGCCACCGGACGGTTACACCGTGCTGGTTGCGGGAGGCACACTATGGCTGGCGCCGCTCCTGCAGAAGACGTCTTTCGATCCGGTCAAGGATTTTGCGCCCATAGCGCTGCTTACGCGTTCGGTAAACGTGCTGGTTGTGCATCCTTCCTTGCCGGTAGTGTCTGTCAAGGAACTGATTGCGCTTGCCAAAGCCAGGCCGGGAGATCTGAATTTTTCAACTGATCCGGTCGGCAGTTCCACTTATCTTACGGCGCAGCTCTTCAAGTCCATGGCGGCGTTAAGTTTCGTGGGTATTTCATACAGGGGAACCGGGCCGGCGCTGACGGCTGTGGTGAGCGGCGAAGTGCAGTTTACGTTCGGCACCCCCGGTTCATTGGCGCCACACCTTAAATCCGGACGGCTGAGGGCGCTGGCAGTGACCAGTGCGGAACCTTCGGTACTGTTTCCGGGATTGCCGACGGTTGCCGCAAGCGGGGTGCCGGGCTATGAGGTCGTGGCATCGCAGGGAGTCTTTGCACCGGCGGGAACGCCGTTTACTATCGTGCATCGACTGAACGAAGAGATGGTGCGATTTGTCAATCGTGCCGAAATAAAAGAACGGTTTCTGAGTCTGGGGCTGGAAACCGTCGGCACGACGCCGGAGCGGTTCGCATCGTCCATACAGTCAGAAATTACCAAGTGGGGGAAAGTAATCAAAGAAGCGGGGATACGCGCGGACTAGTCATCTACGCATGGTTTCATCACGCGTTTCCATGGATCACCGTCGTGCGATGCATGCGCCGGCGCAGCGGCAGTTCATAGTCGAAGGTGGCCTTGTGCTGGGTTGAGCAGTCGTCCCACATGATCATGTCATGCAAGCGCCAGTTGTGCCGGTAGACAAACTCCGGCTTGACGCAATGCGCGGTCAGTTCCGCGAGCAGATCGTTGCTCTCGTCTTCTGGCATGTCTATGACTTGTGCCGCGTAGCCTTCGCTCACGTACAGGCACCTGCGACCATTAACCGGATGGATGCGCACCATGGGGTGCACGGCCTGCATTTTTGCTCGCGCGGCAACCCGCACCGGATCGCGATCGCCATCGGTCTGCGCTGTTTTCCTGTCGCGAACGGTAGGGCTCTGCACGACCTGCAGCCCTTCGATGCGCTTTTTCATCGCTTGCGGCAAAGCGTTGTACGCGGCGGTTACACTGGCGAATAAGGTATCGCCCAGCACGCGGCCATCCTTTTCCGGAACTTCAAGCGCGTTGAGTATCGATATTGCATGCGGATTGATGAAGTAGGCGCCGTCGGTGTGCCAGAACCGTCCCGCATCGTAAAGGCCGATGTGCTTGCCGTCCTCGATGATGTTGGAAACGATATGGATTTCCGGCGGACACTCGCGTTTGTAATGTGGCGGGATCTTGATCTTGCGCAATTCTCCAAAGCGCGCGCTAAACCGGATGTGGTCTTCGTCGCTTAACCTGCGGCCACGGAAGAAAACAACTTCGTGGGTGTAGAACGCGTCGCGAATCTTCGCAAATGTCGCATCGTCCACAGGCTGGGTAAGATCCACGCCGGCAATTTCGGCGCCCAGGGCGGCCCCCGATCTAATAATTGAAAGTGTCATGATTTACCTGTTGATATTTGGCCAGAGTTAAAGCTGTTCGCGTATGCCAGCGTCTCTGATGACTTTGCCCATACGTGTCATTTCCGCTTTAATCATCGCTGTCAGTTCTTCGGGTGAACTGGCAACCGTTTCCACGCCTGCGCCAAGCAGTTTCTCCTTCATGTCCGTCCGATTGAGAACGCGAACGGTCTCCTGATTGAGCAATCGAACGATAGCGTCCGGCGTTTTGGCGGGCGCGAACATGCCCCATTGCGTGATGGATTCATATCCCGGAACACCGGTGGACGCGATGGTGGGCAGGCCGGGCAACAGGGCGGAGGGCTGAGCGCTGGTCACGGCCAATGCGCGCAATCGTGAGGATCGGACGTGGGGCGCGACCGACGGTGCGGTTGCCACCATCAACTGGGTTTGCCCGGTCAGCAGGTTGATCACGGATTCACCTGTGCTGCGGTAGCCTATGCGCACGATCTTTACGCTGGCCATCGCCGCAAACAGTTCTGCAGCGAGGTGCGATCCCGTACCGTTGCCGGCCGATGCGTAGTTAAGCGCGCCGGGCTTGGCCCTGGCCAGCGCGATCAGTTCTTTCACTGAATTAACCTGTAATGAAGGATGCACGACCAGCATCTGCGGTGACATGATGGCCATTGTAATGGGCGCGAGATCGCGTACCGGATCATACGGAACGTTGTCGGCCAACAACGGATAAAGCCACACAAAAGCACTAAAAAACAAGAGCATATGGCCGTCGGCCGGGGCTTTTGCGACCTGTCCGGCGGGCACCGCGACACTGCCGCCGCGATTGTCGATGACGACCTGTTGTCCGAGCGTGCTGGACAGCCCCTGCGCAATCAGGCGCGCGGCGAAGTCGCCGCCGCCGCCCGCGCCGCCGGCCAGTATGCGCACCGGTTTGGAAGGGTAATTCTGTGCAATCAAACTCCCTGACGCCAGAGATACTGTGATGATAGTGGCGGCGATTTTGATTTTCACGATGCGACGCTTTATGCGGGATTCAAGGAAACGCTGCTTTTTTTCATGCTGAGTATGGGCACGTCATCCGCGACCGGCCGCCAGTGCACGGCGCGTATGCCACCAAACTCGCGCTTGGTTTTGGTCCATATGTCGCCGCCGTCAACGCTCTGGAATAACTGGCCGAGGTTGGTCGCCACGAACAGTCGCCTTGGATCCGAGGGGTGCATGCCAAGGCACCAAACCGTGCTGTTCAAATCCGCCGGCAACAGGCGCTCCTGCCACGATGCGCCAAAATCATCACTGATGAGCAGCCGGCCATTCGATCCGGGCGGCCAATCCCCGTTGGTCAAAAATATTCTGCGGAATCCATCGGGGCGCAGGACTACGCTGCGCACGTACTGCCAGGGCGAATCGAGCGGCACTAATTGCCACTTTTCGCCCTCATTTTCGCTGCGGTGCAAGCCGCGGTTGGTCGTCGCCAGTATGGTGCGCTTGCCGCTGTCGGAAACAATGACGGCTATGCCATGTATATCGGCGGAAATCAGCCCATCCGGCAGCATGGCCCAGGTTTCTCCACCATCCACGCTGCAATAAATGCCGCCGATTTCCACAGTCACCCAGATGGTCTGCGGGCGTTGTGGATCGAACAGTATCTGGGTAACGCGGGTCGGGCCGTTATTGACCGCGGAGTGGGGTTGCAGGCCGGGCAGCTTCATTTCTTCCCACGTATTGCCTCCGTCACGTGTACGATGCAACCCTCCGGGACACGTGCCGGCGTATATCAGGTTCGCGTCGTTCGCTGATTGCGCAATGGCCCACACGTCATCGTGCGGAAATTTTGTTCTGCTCCATTTCTGGTCATACTCATCCCAGTTGTAGATACCGAAATTGGTTGCGGCTAACAGCGAGCGCGGTGTCTGCGCGTGGCTGGAAAAGCCGCGAATCGCAGCACCGACACTCAGGCCTGAGAGACTGTTGGGCCTGACCCAGGTCGCGCCGAGATCGTCGCTGAACCAGCCCGAGTGGGCTTCGCTTCCGACATACACTCTGATTCTCATCCATTGCTCCCTTTGCTCTATTGGATCATTGCGTCATGCCGGCGTGGTGAACCTCATGACGTCGCCGATGTCCTTGACGTTTTCCAGTGCTTCCAGTGACTGTACCAGACTGTCGATTCGTCGCGGACTGGTTTTTATCAGATTGGCATTTTCCTTGAACTTGCCGACGATATCGTCACGTGTAAACGGACGATTCGGGAAGCCGCGCAACTCCGGGCTCGATCGCTTCAATACGCGACCATCGCGCAGCTTGACGATGACCAGGCCTCTCTTGTCGCCTATCCACACGGTTTCATCGGCGACATAGGTGATGCGACTGGCAAGCTCGATTACCACAGGATCGGTGACCTTATCCGCCGCATAGCTGAGCGGGCCCAATGCGCGGTCTATGGCAAGTCTGGCCAGTACATAGGGCAGGCTGAAGCGCGCCGAATAGGGTGTCGGGTGCAGTTTGTCTTCCTTGGGTTCGAAATGAAATTCGATGCGTTGCGATGGCGCATGGCATTCAATCTGCTCGATATCCTGTGCACCTAGACCTTCGTTCATCAGCGCATGCAGCGACTCGATAAAGTGATGCATGCCGTGCCCGCCCGGATAGAACTTGAGCAGATTATTCATGCTGTTCCATTGCGTGCCCAGCCTGTCGGTTAGTTGCGTGGCATCTTGCAGGTCGCCGCCGATCACCTCGAGCAAGCCGCGTTTGCCTTCATAAATGTGGCGTGGGCCACGCAGCCCTTCGCGCGCCCACAGTGCCGACAGCACACCGGCGTGCGCGGACCAACCCGAAAACAACATCGTGGCATCGGCGCCTTCGCTGTGTGACTGGCACAAAAACAGACCGAAACCACCCACCAAGCCCTGTGCCGACGAAATCTGAGCAGCGCTCAATCCGAGCAGGCGCGAGGCCAGCGTGGTGCACGCGAACAGGCCCGGAATATTTCCTCGAACGAGGGAGCCGCCTTGTTTCTGAAGCTTGTGATGCTTGGCAAAGTCTTCCTCGGTCCATGACGAATTGGCGCCGCGCGGGCCGTAGCGATCGAGGAGCAGCGAGGAACCGACGCGGCTCGCCACTTCGTATCCTATGGTCACCGCGGTAATCAACTCTTTGCCGCTGCTATGGGTGAGTTCTCCCGCGGCCAGGGCCGCGGCGATGATGTGGCGGCTCATATGGTGGCCGCCTCCCGTATAGTCGGTATCGTCGTAGTCCATGCAGCCGAGTGCCACGCCATTGGCCAGTGCCGCATCCGGGGCGGCGAGCTTGTGCGATTGCCCCAGCACGGTGGCTTCCGTCGGCGCGCCGGCGCGTTCGAAGACGCGGCAGGATTGCCGGCACCAATCCATGGTGGAACCCGCCATGCCTACGCCGATGGCGTCGAGGATGTGCGTCTTGACCTTGGCAACGACTTCGGGCGGAATGTCTTCGTAACGAAGTTTGGCCGCAAACGCGGCCAGTATTTCGGAGCTGCTGGGCTGTTGTGTTTCCGTTTTCAACGGGTGTTCTCCCTGGGTGGTGTTTAGTTTGACAGAGGGGGTGCCATGCCGGACTTGAGCGGTACTTCGTGAGCGATCAAGGTCATGCCTATCATGGTGTAGTAACCGATCAACGCGCCAAGTTCTATGGTTCCGCGGCGGTCAAACATTTTTTCCGCCGCGGCGTAAGAGGCGTCCGTGACTTTGCCGGTACTCAGGAGCTCGTATGTATAGTCAAATACCGCCGTTTCGTCGGGCTGCATTGAAGTCGGGCGTCGCCGCTCCCGCACTGCGTCTATGATGGTCTGCGACAGGCCAGCTTTTTGTGCCTGCGGCTCGTGCGCCTGCCACGCATACTGGCAGGTCTGGTGTCTGGCTGCCAACAATACGACCAACTCCGTCAGACGGGTGGGGAAACAGCTCTTGAAGCGCAAGTACTCGCCCAGGCTCTGAATGCGATCAGCGAGTTCCGGTACATACAACAACGCCGCAAACGGCCCGCGCACGCCGCCGCGAGGACCGGAGGCGATCGCATCATAGGCGCGGCGCTGTTCGGGTGTCAGTTTTTCGGGGTCGGGTAATGGTAGCCTACTCATGCTTATCACCCTGGTAACAGAGTTCAGTGTTTAATGAGAAACGGCGTGGCGTTGCAAAGCCGGGACCGTCCTCCCTGCAGCATGCAATGAAGGAACAGAACAGTTGCGACGGGGAGCGTTAACGATTATAACAATCTAACAATCATGCCGGGTCTGGCAAAAATCTATTGATCCATTAAAAATGTTTGCAGGTATGAAGGAGCCCATGCGCGACAGCCACAAGACCGACAATGGTGTCGCCGTCGGGACGCATGAGCGATGATGCCGGTCGACTGGTTTCCGGATGTTCCGCTGCTCGTTCTGCTGCTTATCCCCGTGGTGGTCACCGTCGGCTATGCGGTTTTTGGCGCGACGGGATTTGGATCTTCGCTGATTTCAGTGCCGTTTCTCGCGCACTGGTTTCCGCTTACCTACGTCGTGCCGCTATTGACTACGGTCGACTTTGTCGCGGTCATCAACGCGAGCTTCCGGCAATGGAAGCATGCCGACTTTTGCGAAGTGAGACGCGTGATACCGGCCATGATCGTGGGTATGGCCGCCGGTACCTTTTTGTTGTTCAAGCTGCCGCGCGAACCGGCGTTGTTTGTGCTTGGCGTTTTTATCGCCGGATACGGTTTGCGCGTCCTGTTTGGTTCCCGCCCGTGGCGTGCCGTGCATCCGGGTTGGGCATGGCCGATAGGATTCGCGGGCGGAGTGTTCGGCATGTTGTTTGGCACCGGTGGACCTATCTACATGGTCTACCTGTCAGCGCGTGTTCATGACAAGACCGTACTGCGTGCGACATCATCGATGGTGGTGACGATAGGCGTGGTCACGCGGGTGGTTGTGTTCCTGGTGACCGGGCTGATGCTGCATGCGTCGGTGCTGATTGTAGGCGCCATACTCGTGCCGCTGATGTTCGCCGGCTACTGGTTTGGTAACCGCTTGCATCATGCGCTGTCGCGGCAGGGCGTTTTTCGGCTCATTGCGTTGATGCTGCTTGTAAACGGAATCTTTCTTGTAACACGTGCTTTGTCGCCGGTGCTGCCTTGATTTTGAAGAACATTTGAGCAGTGGCTATACTGAATTGGAACTTACTCTAGGGCGGAAAACATGAGAGTGCTGGGTAGGGTTGCGATAGTCACGGGGTCCGGGTCCGGCTTGGGCGAAACCATGGTCAAGCGCCTTGCCGAAGAGGGCGCCTCGGTAGTCGTCGCGGATGTCAACCAAGCCGGTATCGACAGAGTCGTGGGTGAACTGCAGGCGGCCGGGCGGACCGCCATGGGATACAAGGTTGATGTCACGAGCCAGGCCGAGCTCAAGGGTTTGATGACGGCCGTGACCGAAAAGTTTGGCCGTATCGATATCCTGGCCAATAACGCGGGCGTCGTGCGCCACCGACCTTTTCTCACCATGGGCGACGAGGACTGGGACAGCGTGCTCGGCGTGTGTCTGAAGGGTGTTTTCTATTGCGTGCAGGCGGTTGCCGAAATCATGATCAGGCAAAAGTACGGAAAGATCGTGAACATTTCGTCGGTACAGGGCAACGGTGCGGCGCCGGGCGGAGCGCCCGCCGCGACGTCAAACTATGCCGCCGCCAAGGCGGGCGTCATTCAGTTGACCAAGACGCTGGCACGAGAGCTCGGGCCTCATGGCATCAATGTCAATTCGGTGGCGCCGGGTGCGGTGATGACGCCGGGCTTCCTCAAGAGTCGCCCGCCCGATCAGATAGAAGGGCACATGGAGGCGCGTAAAAAGGGCAATGTACTGCACCGTATGGGTACGCCCGAAGACATGGCGAACGCCGTGCTGTTTCTGGCGTCGGAGGAATCCAGTTTCATTTCCGGCCAGATACTGTGCGTCGATGGCGGTCGTATGGACCGTCTCTGAAAGGGGGGGGGCTATGACGCGCACATGCCTGTCAGTTCTGCTGAGTTGTGGTTCGTTGTTGCTGAACCCGGTCTGGGTATACGCACAGACATATCCTGTAAAGCCCGTACGCATAGTCGCGGCGGGTAGCGCAGGCGGCGGCGGTGATTTCGTCGCGCGGGTACTTGCCGCGGGGCTGTCGCCCGGGCTGGGTCAGCCCGTCGTTGTCGACAATCGTCCGGCGGTCATTGCCACGGAAACGGTCGCGAAAGCGCCCCCGGACGGCTACACGATACTGGTTTTTTCCAATTCGCTGTGGATGGCGCCTTTTCTGGAAGATGTGACCTATGATCCGGTGCGGGATTTTTCTCCGATTGCAGTCAGTAATCGGGCGCCCAACATCCTGGTCGTGCATCCGTCTATACCGGCGAAGTCGGTCAAGGAACTGATCAGCATCGCCAAGGCGAAACCAGGAACGCTTGACTATGCAACCGCTGAAACGGGAGGCTCGGCCCACCTGGCGGGGGAGTTATTCAAGGCCATGGCCGGCGTCAACATTGTGCGCATACCGTATAAGAGCACTACCCCGGCACTGACCGAACTCATTGCCGGGCAGGTGCATATGATGTTTGGCAATGCGTCGGTCGCGCCCGCCATCAAATCCGGCAGACTTCGGGCGTTGGCGGTTTCCACGGCCGAGCCTTCGGCGCTGTATCCGGGGTTGCCGACCGTTGCAGCGGCGGGCCTGCCCGGATTTGAGTCGAGTTCGATCCATGTGGTTTTTGCGCCGGCGAAAACGCCTGCGGCTGTCATCAGTCGCCTCAATCAGGAGATCGCCAAGACATTGGCCACCGCGGACGTAAAAGAAAAGTTTGCAAATTTCGGTGCCGAAACAGTTGGCGGTACTCCCGATATTCTTGCGGCCACCATGAAGTCCGAAATGGCCAGAGTGGGCAAGTTGGTCAAAGATGCCGGTCTCCGCGCCAACTAACGATACGGTTAAGCCGCCTGAATTCAAGGTGGGCAATAATCGCAGTCTCGAAGAAGCGAATGCGTGGACGCGGCTGTACCGCGAGGAGCCACTTGAGCCGGAATTGCCGATTATCGACGCACATCATCACATGTGGGACGACCAGCGCGGGCGTTACGCGCTGAATGAGTATGTGCAAGACATAGAAAGCAGCGGACACAATATTCTTGCCACGGTATTCGTGCAGGCAGGGTCTATGTACCGCGCCGACGGGCCCGATGCCTTGAAACCGGTCGGGGAGGTCGAGTGGGTCAATGGCATCGCTGCGATGAGCGCGAGCGGACGCTATGGCAGGACGCGGGTCTGCGCGGGCATCGTGGGCCACGCGGATCTGACGCGGGGCGCGGATGTGCAACCGGTGCTGGAAGCGTTGGTCGCGGCAGGCAATGGACGTCTACGTGGCATCAGGCACGGCGTGGCCTGGGACAGTGGAGGCGCGCGATCGGGCCGCAATCCCATGCCGCGTTATCTGATGCTGGATCCGAAATTCCGCCAGGGATTTGCCGTACTGCAGTCGCTAGGCCTGTCTTACGATGCGTGGCAGTTTTATCCGCAATTGCCGGACTTGGTGGATTTACTAAGGGAGTATCCGGAATCCACGGTCGTCATGAATCATCTGGGAGGCATACTCGGGATACCTCCGCATGACGGCAGGCGTGCCGAAGTTTTCGAGATCTGGCGCGGGCATTTGCGCGAACTCGCGCAGTTTCCCAACTTCAATATCAAGGTGGGCGGACTGGGCATGCTGTATTCGGGGTGGGATTTCCACTTGCAAGACATGCCGCCCTCGTCGCAGGCGTTATGCGCGAAGTGGCGCCCCTATGTCGAGGCATGCATAGAAGTGTTGGGCCCGGCCAAATGCATGATGGAAGCGAGTTTTCCGGCCGATAAGCAGTCGTGCGGATATGGCGTGGCGTGGAATACCCTGAAACGCATTACGCACGGATATTCGGCGTCGGAAAAAGCAGCGCTTTATCGTGACACCGCGGCGCGGGTTTATCGACTTGCCGTGTGACTGGAAAGCACGTCGTCGAGCGCTTCCATCCAGTGGCGGACCGGCAGTTCGGTGCCACCCTGTAAATGGCATTGGCAGCCTATGTTGGCTGTGAGTATGGCCGTTGGAGCATCGCCGATGAGGGCCTTGATCTTGTTGGTGCGCAGGCGCTGCGCCAATTCAGGTTGCAGGATGGAATAGGTTCCCGCCGAGCCGCAGCACAGGTGCGCCTCCTTGACCTTGGCGAGTTCGAAACCCAATGCGGTAAGCAAGGCTTCGGTATCGGTTTTCAACTTGAGCGTGTGCTGCAGCGTGCACGGCGCGTGGAATGCGACCTTCGCCGGCGCCGCGGTGCGCGCACTGAAAGCCGGAAGCGCCCGCAGTTTTTCAAGGTTGGCGGCGATGATTTCGCTGATGTCCTTGGTGAGTTCGGAAACACGCGCCGCCTTGTCGGCATAGCTGCGGTCGTCGGCAAGCAGGCGGCCATAGTCTTTTACCATCACGCCGCATCCGCTGGCGGTCATGATGATGGCTTCCGCGCCCGCTTCTATATGGGGCCACCACGCGTCGATATTGCGTTTAACCAATTCCAGGGCTTCGTTGTGCGCGGACAGGTGGTGTGTAACCGCGCCACAACAGCCAGCGCTCGGTGCACGCATCAGCGTAATGCCAAGTCGGTCGAGAACGCGCGCCGCTGCCGCGTTGGTGGCCGGTGACAGTGCGGGTTGCACGCAGCCATCGAGTACCAGCATTTTGCGTGGGTGAGAATTTTCCGGCCAGGGCTGAGCGGCGCGGGCCGGCGCGGGAACTTGGTCGCGCAGCGACGCAGGCAGCAACCATCGCATTCGTTGTCCTATCCTGAGCCACTTGGAGAAACGTGCGGCATCCGGAACGATGCTGCGCAGGATTTTGCGCTTGTACGACTCAAAAAAGCTGCGCCCGACATGCTGTTCGACGATATGGCGCCCTACATCGAGTATGCGTCCAAACTGCACGCCCGATGGGCAGGTGGTTTCGCATAAGCGGCACGTCAGGCAGCGGTCCAGATGAAGCTGCATGTCGGCGGTAATTGCTTTTCCTTCAACGGCCTGCCTGACCAGATCGATACGTCCGCGTGGCGAATCGGATTCATCCCCGAGAAGTTGATAGGTGGGGCAGGTTGCGATGCAGAATCCGCATCGTACGCAGTCGCGCAGCGCAATTTCCGCAGCCGTGCCCTCAGGCGTATTGCGTATGAAATCGGCAAGATGTATATGCATGGCGGGCAAAAGTGTAACCGCGATCCAATCTGCCGGTCAATGTGAAATACCGGTAACGATGCGAGCGTTCCAGCGTTTCATCATGGCGACGAATTACAATACACATTAAACTGTGACCTATGCGTACGTTCAGGAGATCTTGGTGAAGACGGGATTGCGATGTTTTGCTATTGCTGCATCGCTGGTGCTGTTCGGCGCTGGCACGGCGCCGGGGCAGGCATATCCGAACAAGCCGTTGCGCGTGCTGACCTCGGAGGCCGGCGGCGGTAACGATTTTTCGGCGCGTGTGATCGCGCAGAACATCAGCGCAGGGCTGGGCCAGCCGGTGATCGTCGACAATCGTGGCGGCGCCAGTGGATATGTCTCCATCATGACAGTCGTCAAAGCACCGCCTGATGGTTACACCATGCTGTTCTTTGCAAACGGCCTGTGGACCTTGCCGCTGCTGCAGTCGGCGCCCTACGATGCGGTGCAGGATCTGTTGCCGATTTCGTTGACGGGCAAGGTGCCGACGGTGCTGGTCGTGCATCCTTCGTCTTCCGCGATAAGCGTGAAAGACGTGATCGCCATGGCAAATGCAAAACCTGGCGGACTCAATTTCGCGTCGACCGCGCCCGGGTCCGCCGTTCATCTCGCGGCGGAGTTGTTCAAGTCCATGGCCGGTGTAAACATGGTCGGTGTGTTCTACAAGGGCGGTGCGCCGGCGCTTACGTCATTAGTCAGTAATGAGGTGCATCTGATGTTCGCGGTAGTGACCTCCGGCATGCCGCTGGTCAAAGCCGGGCGCTTACGGGCGTTGGCCGTGACCAGTGCCGAGCCTTCCGCACTTACACCCGGATTGCCCACAGTCGCGGCATCCGGGTTACCCGGATTTGAAGTCGCGTCCACGCAGGGACTGTGGGCCCCGGTCAGAACACCGGCAGCCATCGTAGCCCGGTTGAATCAGGAGATCGTGCGCGCGATTAGCAAGCCGGATGTGAAGGAGAAATTTATCGCCGCAGGCGTGGATACCATCGGTACGACGCCCGAACAGTTTGCCGCCTATATCAAGTCCGATATCGCGGTGGTCGGCAAGTTGATCACGAAAGCAGGCATACGCGCTGAGTAGCGCGGCCGGAAAGCGAACAGGGGATGGTAGTGCTAGTACAGAAACCGGGGCTATTTACGCCGATCACGCTGGGACAGCGCACGTTGCGCAATCGCATTGTGTTTCTACCGCACGCTACGGGTTTGGGCGTGCAGGGATTGCCTTCCGACGGCCATGCGGCTTATTTCGAGCGACGTGCGCAGGGCGGTGCGGGCATGATCATTCAGGAAGCCACTCCGGTGGATATCCCTAGCTTGGGGCGGCCGACGCATGTGAGAGGCTTCGACAAGCGCATCATAGGCCCGCTGACCAAGATTTCGGACGCGGTCCACAAAGCCGGTGCAATGATGCTGGCGCAGGTCAGTCAGCGCGGATTGGGGGGCATCCCTACGTATTCCGGGTCGGCGGTGTGGGCGCCTAGCCCGACGCCATCTCCGCACACAGGCGAAGTCGCGCATGCGGTTACGCGCAATGAGATCAAGGGCATAGTCGCGAGCTTTGTGCAGACTGCGCAGAATTGCATCGATGGCGGTTACGACGGCGTTGAGGTTCACGCGACGCACGGGTTGTTGCTGTACAGCTTTCTCAGCCCGGAACTCAATTGGCGGCGCGATGAATACGGCGGATCGGTTGAAAACAGGGTACGGCTGCATGTCGAGGTGCTGGAAGCGCTGCGCAAGCTGCCTCTGGGCATCTTGGGGATACGTATAGGATTGCCAAGCTGGGGGCCGGGTATCGATCCGCGCGAAGCCGAGACCGTGATCCGCATGATAGAACCGTATGTCGACTACATTTCGGTTACAGGTGGAAACCAGGCAACCAAGCACATCAATGTCGCTGATTTCTATTCGCTGCCGGTATACATGCTTGAGCTTGCGAGGGAAGTGAAGAAGCTGACGGCCAAACCGGTGATTGCGGCCGGCCGGTTGCACGAGCCGCTGCTGGCGGCCACGGTACTGGAGGAGGGCAGCGCGGATCTCATAGGATTGTGCCGTGCATTGATATCGGACCCGGACTGGCCGCGCAAGGTCGAACGCAGTGCGACCGGTGAGATACGCCATTGCATCGCCTGCAATACCTGTCTGGACCGTGCGGAATCGGGTGGTCCTATCGGGTGTATACAGAATCCACGTACAGGACGCGAGGCGGCGATCTTGGCACGTAACACGCCGGTGCTGTCCGCATCGACAGAGGCCAGGCGCGTGCTGGTGGTGGGGGGCGGTCCGGCAGGCATGCAGGCAGCGATTCGTGCCGATGAACTGGGTATGCAGGTTACATTGTGCGAGGCTGCGCCGCGGCTAGGCGGACAGGTGGCTCTGAGCGCAGCGGTTCCCGGGCGCGAGCCGTTTCAGCGCATAGACGATTTCCTGCAGAAGACGCTAGCTGGCTCCAAGGTGCGGATATTGACGGGCCGGCAACTGGATGCCGGTGCACCTGAGTTCGCATTGTGTGACGGAATCATCATTGCAACCGGGGCGGCGCTGGGGCCCTTGCCTGCCAAGCCTGCCGTCGAAGTGCCACGATATCGCGCCGAGGATATTCTGCTCAATCCGTCGATAGCAAAGGGCAAACGGGCGATCGTGGTCATCAATGACGGCATGACTTCAGGAGCGGGCGCCGCTGAGCTGCTCGTCGCACGCGGCGTCGATGTGCATATAGTTATTTCGGGCGCGGACGCCGGCGGAGCCTTGCCGAAAACGAATCGCCGCATGTTGATGGATCGCATGCTTGCGCTGAAGCTGCGCTGGCATTTCCACAGTTCGCTGGTGCGTGTGGGAAAGTCCGGAAACGCGGTGATCAAGGTGCGTGGTGAAGGAGAAGTCAGTCTTGCCGGTTCGTTCGATTTCGTTGTGAATACGGTGCAGCGTGTCGCCAATACCAGCTTGATCGAAGAACTCGAGTCCAGGGACGGAGTGAAATTTTCGTCGGCTGGCGATTGTGTGGCGCCGCGCAATATTTATACGGCCATACGCGAAGGATTTGACGCGGCTGATCGGCTGGCTGTACTGCTCGCCTGACGGGCTGCATTTTGGTGAATATTCTCAAAGGAGAGCAACTGTGGCGCAAGCAGATGATTTGAGGGCAAACGGACGCAAGCTTACGGACGTGAATACATGGACGAAGCTGCGCATCGAAGCGCCGCTGGAACCGGATTTGCCCATCATCGATTCCCATCATCATGTTTGGAATGATCAGCGTGGCCGATACCTGATGGATGATCTCTTGGAAGATATTTACACCGGCCACAATATCGTGGCATCGGTTTTTGTCGAGGCGGGCAAGAACATGTATCGTGCCGACGGTCCGGATGAGATGAAGGCGGTGGGTGAAGTCGAGTTTGTCAATGGTGTCGCGGCGATGTGTGCCAGCGACGGATACGGCAAGGCGCGGCTTTGCGCGGGCATCATCGGACATGCCAATCTGATGCTGGGCGACAAGGTAAAGCCTGTATTGGAGGCGTTGGCTGCGGCGGGCAATGGAAGGTTTTGCGGCATACGGCACGGCGTAACCTCGGATCCGGGACCTGCGGCGCGGCATTCACTGCCACTGCATATGATGCTGGATCCGGCATTCCGTCGGGGGCTGGCCCATCTCCAGCCCATGGGTTTGACGTTTGATGCGTGGTTGTTCTATACCCAGTTGACCGATTTGATGGACCTGTTGCGCGCATTTCCGGACACCACCATGGTAATGAATCACGTCGGTGGAATATTGGGCGTGCCTCCCCATGACGGCAAGCGTGACGAGATATTCGCCATATGGCGTGGGCACATGCAGAAACTCGCGAAATTTCCCAATCTGAACGTGAAAGTGGGCGGTCTGGGCATGCTGCGGTGCGGCTGGGATTTTCACATCAAGGACATGCCGCCGTCGTCGGAAGAAGTCGCCGCGGCATGGCGTCCCTACGTCGAGACGTGCATAGAGTTATTTGGCCCCGAACGCTGCCTGATGGAAAGTAATTTCCCGCCCGACAAACAGACCTGCAGTTACAGCGTACTGTGGAACGCCATGAAACGCATCACCAAGAACTGCTCGGCTGCGGCGAAAGCAGCGATGTATCATGACACCGCTGCGCGGATTTATCGAATCAAGATTTAGCGGGAGGGACGCATGACAAGTGTACTTTCGATAGTCAGAATCTCCGGGCTTGTTGTAACGGTGCTTGTTGCCGGGACAGTTTGCAGTCAGGATTTTCCAATCAAGACGATACGCATCGTGACCTCCACCCCGGGCGGCGGAAATGATTTTTCCGCGCGCCTGATTGCGCAGAATCTGGCGAGTAATGTGGGGCAGTCGGTGATCGTGGATAACCGGGCCGGAATTATTGGAATGGAGACGGTGGCGAAGGCGCGGCCAGACGGTTATTCCATGCTTTTGCAGTCCGACACGTTCTGGACGCTGCCATTCTTTCAAGCAGTATCGTATGACCCCATAAAGGATTTTCTGCCGGTTTCCCTGACCGGCAGGACCCCCACCATACTGGTCGTCCATCCGTCGGTTGCCGCACATTCCGTCAAGGAACTGATTGCGCTTGCAAAGTCCAAACCCGGCGAACTCAACTACGGAAATGCGGCACTGGGATCGGCAACGCATCTGGCGGCGGAAATCTTCAAGTCGATGGCGGGCGTCAACCTCGTGAGTGTGCTCTACAAGGGCAGCGGTGGAGCCATCATCGATTTGCTGGGTGGAAATCTGCAGGTCATGTTTGCCGTCGCCTCGTCGGTAACCCAGCACGTGAAGGCCGGCAAGTTGCGCGGACTGGCGGTTTCCACGGCCGAACCGTCCGCGTTTGCGCCCGGAATGCCGACTATCGCGGCATCCGGTCTGCCGGGCTTTCAGGCGGCCTCCACGCAGGGACTGTGGGTGCCTGCAAAGACGCCTGACGCAATCATCAATCGCCTGAACCAGGAAATCATACGTGCCATCAGCAAACCGGATGTGAAGGAGAAATTTTTTGCTTCGGGTGTTGAAATCGTGGGCAGTACACCGGCGCAGTTCGCGGCCCACATCAATGCCGATACTGCATTCGTGCAAAAACTGATGAAAGGCGTGCAGCCTGTGCGATAGTGGTCAAAGGGAATTCTTGCAGTTTTCAATCGGACCTAATGAGAGTCGACGACATGAGATTGAAGGGCAGAGTAGCAATTGTGACAGGCGCGGGTTCGGGCTTGGGCAAGGCGATCGCCGAGCGTTGTGCGAGCGAGGGCGCATCCATCGTCATTGCGGACATGAATCAGGGCGCGGTAGACGCAACGGTAAAGGAGTTGCAGGCTGCGGGCCATCAGGCCATGGGGTTTAAAGTCAATGTCACCAGCCGGGCGCAGCTCAAGGAGTTGATGCAGGCTACCGAAGACAAGTTCGGGAAAATAGACATACTCGTGAACAGCGCAGGCATTACTCGCAACCGGCCTTTCAAGGAAATGAATGACGAAGACTGGGATATTGTGCTCGGCGTTGATCTGAAGGGAACGTTTTTCGCGGTGCAGGCGGTCGCCGACTATATGATCAAACACCGCTACGGTAAGGTGCTGAATATTTCGTCGCTGGGTGGCTTGGGCGTAGGAGGGCATGCGGTCGGCGGCTCTCCGGGCGGGAGTTCGAATTACCAGGCCGCAAAGGCCGGCGTCATACAACTCACCAAGACGTTGGCGCGGGAGCTAGGGCCCCACGGCATCAACGTGAATTCCGTGGCTCCGGGTTTCATTTTGACGCCGATGACGTCCACCACCCGTACGCCGGAGGAGGTCAAGGAGCATATGGCCGTGCGCACAAAAACCTGCGTGTTGAATCGTGCCGGCACGCCGCAGGACATCGCGAATGCGGTTCTGTTTCTGGTATCCGAAGAGTCCAGTTTCATTTCCGGTCAGACGCTGCTCGTGGATGGCGGTCGCACTGACAAGATATGAATGTAAGCATTCGATATAAAAGGTAAAAAGTGCATATTGTCGATACGCAGGTTCATATATGGGGGGCCGATACCCCGCAGCGGCCATGGCCCAAGCGGCAGGCGCCGCATCGACCCCAACCCATTACCAAGGATGATCTGCTGCAGGAGATGAAGGTTGCGGGGGTGGAGCGTGCGGTATTGGTTCCGCCCGGTTGGGAAGGCGACCGCAACGACCTCGCCCTTGAAGCGGCACGTTTGCATCCGGATCGTTTTGTTGTGATGGGACGTCTGGATACCGACGACCCCAAGGTTATCGACAGACTCCCCGCCTGGACATCGCAAACCGGTATGAAAGGCGTGCGCCTCACATTTCATACACCGTGGCAGCTGCCGCTGTTGACGGAAGGCAAGCTGGAGTGGTTCTGGCCCCTCGCGGAGCGCTATGGCATACGTGTGATGCTGCTGGCGCCGCATGCGTTGCTGCATCTGATCGACGCAATCGCGCAGCGTTATCCCGGATTGAGTATCGCCCTAGATCACATGTCCATTCCGTACCACACCAAAGACGAAGCATCGTTTATCGGTCTCGACAAACTCCTCGCGCTGGCGCCTCGTCCGAACATTGCCGTCAAGGTATCGGGTTTGCCGTGCAATACGACAGAGCCCTATCCGTATTCCATCGTTCAGGGGCATATTCGGCGTGTCTATGACGCCTTCGGTCCGCGCCGACTTTTCTGGGGAAGCGATCTGTCGCGGCTGCCGTGCAGCTATCGGCAGTGCGTTACGTTATTTACCGAGGAACTGCCGTGGCTTACAGCGCGCGACAAGGAATGGATCATGGGGCGCGCGCTGTGCGAGTGGCTGGACTGGCCTCTGCCATGAGTGGGACTATTTTGCTCCGTCTCTTTTGGGAGAAACGATGCTGAAAATTCTGGGACGTAAAACATCGAGCAACGTGCAAAAGGTGTTGTGGTGCTGTGGCGAAATTGGTTTGCCATTTGACCGCCAGGACTACGGCGCGGAATTTGGGAACACCAAATCGCCCGACTACCTTGCGTTGAATCCCAACGCACTGGTACCGACCATAGACGATGACGGCTTTGTTTTGTGGGAATCGAATTCCTGTGTGCGGTATCTTGCGATGAAATACGGAAAGGGAAAGTTGTGGCCTTCAGATATGCAGCGTGCGGCGAGCGCCAGCCGCTGGATGGATTGGCAGCTCACAACGGCCACGCCGCCTGTTACGACGTTATTCCGGGCATTTGTCAGGGGAGACAAGATACCGCCCGCTGACGTCGAGGCGGCGCGCGTGCGCGCCGAGGAAGTCTGGAGAATTCTCGATGCGCATCTTGCTGGCAACACCTATGTCGCCGGTAACGAGTTGACGGTTGGCGATATTGCCCTGGGCAACGCGATACACCGCTGGTACCGATTCCCTATTCAACATCCGCACTATGCGAATCTGCAGACCTGGTACGATGCGCTATGTCGCAGTCCCGCGTATAAGCAGCACGTTCTGGATTCGACCAGCGGGAATGGATAAAACCGTGGCTTGCGTAAGAAATCAATCAACGCGTGCGCCGGAAGCTTTGACTACCTTCGCCCAGCGCGAGATTTCACTTTTTACAAACGCTTCAAACTGCTCCGCTGTATTACCCGCCGGTTCGGTGCCATAGGAAGAGAGCAGGGCCACGACATCCGGCAGTCGAACGATGCGAGTGACCTCGGTGTTTAGTCTTGCAACGACATCGCGCGGCGTTGCGGCTGGCGCAAAAAGCCCGTTCCACGAACTGGCGTCAAAATCGGCTAACCCGGTTTCAATCAGCGTCGGCAGATCGGGGAGCGACGACGAACGTTTCGTGCTAGCCACCGCGAGCGCACGCAGTTTGTTGGCGCGGATCTGAGGCAGCAGCGCCGGGATGTTGAGAATTGCAAGATCGACTTCCCCCGATATCAGCGAGGTGATGGCGGGTTCCGCGCCCTTGAAGGGCACGTGCACGATATTGATGCCAGCCAGCATCTTCAGCATCTCTCCCGCAAGATGGGACGTCGCGCCGTTGCCCGCCGATGAGAAATTGAGCTTGCCTGGGCGGGATTTTGCGAGCGTGATCAGTTCCCGGGTGGATTTTGCCGGGACCGATGGATGAACTACGAGGACGTTCATGCCCAACGTGACCAGACTGATGGGCGAGAAATCCTTGACGGGATCGTAGGGCAGGCGTGCGTACAAACTCGGATTGATACCATGCGTGCCGCTGGTGCCGATGAGCAGCGTATAACCATCCGGCTGCGAGCGGGCGACATTTTCCGTTCCCACGCTGCCCCCCGCGCCGGCCCGGTTGTCTATCACTATGGGTTGCCCGAGCGCAGCGGAGAGTTTTTGGCTGATCGCACGCACGATTGCATCGCTGGAGCCGCCGGCGGGGTAGGGCAGCACTATACGCACGGGTTTCAGCGGATAGTTTTGAGCTTGTGCCGGCGTGTAGCTACACAGCGCAATAAATACGCACAGGATGCTTCGGGTGACCGGGCTGGAAATTGTCATGGCGTCAGTGCTTTTCGTCATCAGGTACGGTTGGGTGGTGGATGATCGTCGGTCAATTATGCGAGTCGTTGTTACCAACGATTCCAGCCTGGGATAGCATGACCCTGAACGGCGTGATCCAAATCTGACCGTGGGAAGATTGTCGATAGCGTTGCTATCGGGTCAACAACATGGCAAGTACGTTCGCATCGTCCAGTTTTTCGAGGTTGAGTACCGTATTTATTATCTGATCTACTCTTGTCGCGGGCAGGGCATGGGAGGCCAGCTTCTGGAATTTCTCGACTACTTCCGTTTCCGAGGCAAAACGGGTTTCCCTGCCGCGAGCGGTTTCGGCGGTTTCGCTGAGTACGGAGCCGTCGTTCATGTGTACATCAACCCGTACCAGCAAGCGCCGTGGTGGGCCCATCGCAGTAATGTCCGGATCGTGTACGATTTCAACTTTTTGTGCCATGGCAATCCGAACCGGATCTGAAAACGATCCCTCGGAAAACTGGTCGACGAATACGTCGCCCTCCAGCAACAGCGTTGCCATGCAGAACTGCAGGCTCATCTGGGCTGATGTCATCCCGGCGGGGTGGTATTGGAAACCGACGTGATCTATCGTCAGTTTTGCGGCATGGATTACGACTTTACGAACTTGGTCGGCACGAAATGGGTGTTTTTGCCTCAAGACACGGACTGCATCCAGCGAGGTGTGTATGCTTGCGGCGCATGAATAAAACTTGAGAGACACGTTCAGGGTTTCAAAGCGCGTGCCGAGTCCTGATGTCAATTCGGAGAGATCGTAACCATCGTGCGAGCGGGAAAATGTCGTGCAGAATCCCCCGTAATTGCTCTCAAATACATTGACGATGCCGGTAAAACCCGATTCGGCAAGCAGTCCGGAATAAAGGCCGCTCTGGGCGGCGCGACCCGCATTCATACGTTTGACCATGGACCCGTACTGCGCGGCCATAAGACCGGCGGATTGGGTTCCGCCTATGCCTAACGCGTGAATGGTCTTGTCTTCGGATAATCCGAGGATTGCCGCGGCCGCCGCGGCCGCGGCAAATACGCCCTGCGTGGCGGGTGCGTGCCAACCTTGCGCGAGGTGCGCATTACCCATGCATAACCCGACCCTGGCGCCAATTTCGTATGCTGCAACGGCGGAAGTAAGAGTCGTGCGACCGCCTATTCCGGATCTTGTTTCGGCAAGCGCGACGATGGTCGGCAACGAGACACTACCGACGTGGACGGTTGCCCGCATGTGTACGTCGTCGATTTCAAATCCTTGCACCATGGCACCATTGATGAGTGCGGCGTGCGGCGCGGAAAGTCGCTCGCGCGTACCCCAGACCGTGCAGTTGCGCGTATGGTCCAGAGCGCGCAGGGTGCTTAGCATTATCCGGCTATGTTCTTTATCCGCCGCGTAGATGCCGCAGCCCAGCGTATCGAGTATGAGAAGCTTGACGCGTGTTATGACGGTATCCGGAATTGCCTCAAAGCGCAGTCCGGAAATGAATGCTGCCATTCCCCGAGTGTAAGGATTTCCGGTTTCTGCGGAATCTGCCATGTGCAATTTCTTACAATGCTGCTTAAGGGATCAATCTAACGGTTTTTTTTTCGGCGGCGTTGACCTCGGCTGCCATCCGGGCCCAGATTACACGCTCCTTCTTCAGGTGGCCTGCAAGCTCCTCGGGTGTACTGCAAACAATCTGTACCGCAAGGTTTTCAATGCGCTGTCTGACTTCGGTATCCGCCGCGGTCTTCAGTAAATCACGGTAGATACGATCGATTGCTGCACGGGGCGTGCCCGTCGGCGTCAGCAGCGCTGCCCATTCCGACATTTCGAAGTCCGGGACGCCGGCTTCGGCAAGAGGCGGAACGCCGGGTAGCGCTGCAACCCGTTTCGCCGTGGTTACGGCGAGAGCAATGCTGCGTCCGGACTTGATGTTGGGCAGCGACGACGGAATACCGGTTATCTGTATTTGTGTCTGGCCGCCCGCCAGTCCCGTACCGGAGCCTGTGGTGCTGAAGGGAACATGCGTAATCTTGATGCCGCTCATGGATGCGAACAACGCGCCAGCAAGATGGCTGGAGCTGGCAATGCCCGCGGATGCGTAATTGAGTGTATCGGGTTTTGCGCGCGCCAGTGTGATCAGCTCCTTCACAGTCTTGACGGGTACTTCTGCGGACACGGTCAGGACCAGCGGCGTTCGGGTAACAAGACTGACGGGCGTGAGATCTTTTTCCGAATTGAAGGGCATCTGGTCAGTCATGAAGTGCGGATTTGTCGCGAAAGAGAGCGTGGCGACGCCCATCGTGTGTCCGTCCGGCGTCGCTTTTGCGACTGCATTCATGCCGATGGTCGCGGCACCGCCGGGCCGGTTAACGACGATGGTTTGTTGCCCGAGGTGATCGGATAACCTGGGCGCGAGGATGCGGAATACGACATCGACCGAACTGCCGGCCTGATATGGGATGATGATCTGTACAGATTTGAGCGGATAACTTTGCGCGCGGGAAGAACCCGCAGTAAAACACATTACAGCTAACGATAGAAAAAAGTAATTGCGCACGATCTGATCTGCCTAGTGCCTAGCATTACGCGAAATGTAATGTATTTTACATGCTTGGCGAACGGCCGGTTACGGGACTTACGCAGCGCATCCTTGCATGTCAAAAAAAGATGCGCATACAATCGTCACATTGTGTCAAATTCTGGATGAATGATCGCATGCTAAATATCGGGAGGAGCGGTGCCTAGGATGAGCTGGAAGATACTAATATTTATTGCAAGCGGTTCGGCAGCGGTATTGATGAACGCGTCGACCGTCTGTTCGCAAGCCTATCCTGTCAGACCGATCCGCCTGGTGGTAGGAGTTTCGACGGGAAGTGCGGCTGACGCGACCGCGCGAACCATCTCGCAGAAACTGACGGATGTTCTGGGGCGGGCGATGGTGGTTGAAAACCGCGCTGGTGCGGCTGGCGCGATTGCGGCGGATCTCGTGGCGAAATCGCCAGCCGATGGTTATGTTCTGCTGCTCGTTACGGCTGCGGATACCGTGCAGCCCGCGTTGCGCTCCAATCTGCCCTACGATCTGGTACGCGATTTCGCGCCAGTATCACTGGTGTCAATAGGCCCGCTGCTGCTGGTTGTCAACGCGGCTGTGCCGGCACAAAGCGTCAAGGAACTCATTGCGCTGGCTCAAGCACGCCCCGGCAAGCTCAGTTACGGTTCAACCGGTGTAGGAACCATGACACATCTTGCGGGAGAGCTTTTCAAGTTCAAGGCCAAGGTCGACATTACACACGTCCCATACAAGGGCGGGGCCGAGAGCGCCATGGCGACCGCCTCGGGTCAGATAGAAATGACATTCCCGAGCATACCGGCGGCAATTCCGCTGATAGACGCAGGCAAGCTCAGGGCGCTTGCCATCAGCGGGGCGAAGCGCGTGCCCTTCATGCCAGCTGTTCCGACATTCGACGAACTGGGGTTCAGCGGCTACGATCGCTCATCGTGGTACGGTGTGCTCGCACCGGCGGGAGTGCCGAGGGAGACCATCGCGCGACTTAACGGGGCGATTGCAAAAGTCCTGGGCATGCCCGAAGTCAGGGAAGCGCTGAGCAGGGACGGTACCGAACCTCAACCGAACACACCAGAACAGTTTGCGGCATTTATCAATCGCGAGTTGGCGCAAAACGCGGAACTGATCAGGCTGACTGGGGCAAAGGCGGAGTAGGTCAACCGGAAAGGGACCGCTGGGGCGCGCAAAAAGCGGTAACCGGGAATCAGGCGCGCCGGGATATTCGTGTTTCGGCCGAAGGCCACTGTGGCACGCACTGGCCTGTCGGGATAAGCATCTGCACCCATGCCCGTTGCAGACCATGACAATGTCAAAAGCAGTGACAAGACGATACGCATAAACAACTCCACCCTAGTCCGCGGATGGGTCAATTTTAGTCCGACCAGGGCGTGGAATCAGCCCTTTCATTATCACAACTCCCTCTTTCCTCCGATCATAGCGCGCGTTATCAAGTGTTAGGCAGTGCCGTGAGGCCCGCTTGCCGATCAATCTTCTGCGCACTCATCTGCACCTCCCGGGAAGTCCGTAGCATTGCTACAACCGGATGTTCAACGACTTGATGAGCTTGCCCCATTTGGCTGTTTCAGTCCTGACCATGGCCGCGAATTCATCCGGGGTATTCGTCTCGGGATTGACGCCCGCGGCAATCAGGCGGTTTCTCGTTTCGGGATTGGCCATGGTTTTGACCGTTTCCTGATGGAGCTTGCCGATTACGGCAGCGGGTGTGCCGGCGGTGGTATAGATCCCGTACCACGAAATCACTTCGTATCCGGGCAGTGTCTCCACGATCGCCTGGATTGTCGGCAGCACTGAAATTCGTTTCGGACTGGTCACGCCCAGCGCGCGCAGCCGGCCCGAGTTGATGAACGGAAGCGCCGACGACACACCCGTTATCAGCATTTGGGTCTGGCCTGCAACTAGGTCGGCCATGGCAGGGCCAGCACCCCGATAGGGAACATGCACGATGTCGATCTTTGCCGAAACCCGCAGCAATTCGCTGGCAAGATGGCCTGTGGCGCCGTTGCCCGCGGAGCCGAAATTGATTTCGCCCGGACGAGTCTGCGCCAGCGTGATGAATTCCTTTACCGTTCTCACCGGCAGCGATGGATGTACCAGCAGGACTTGTGGACTGGTGCCGACCAGGGAGACAGGCGCGAAATCCCGTTGGGCATCATAAGGCAGATTGGAAATCAGGTGAGGAGCGATCGCTATGGTGCCATTCGCCGCCATCAACAGCGTGTAGCCGTCGGCGGGGGCGCGCGCGACGGCTTCACCGCCTACGCTGCCGCCGGCACCCGGCCGGTTGTCGACGACAACCTGCTGTCCGAGTTGTTCACCGAGGCGCGCCGCAACGATGCGCGCCACCGTATCGACAGGACCGCCGGCGGCGAGGGTAACGATCATGCGTATCGCACGCGTCGGATAGGTTTGCGCCATGACGATGCTGGTGCAGGTCACTGACGTGATGGCTGCAATCACCGCAGCGATGCCCAAGGTTGCACAATGCTTCATGAAAAACGCCTCGCCTGGTAGGGGGTAATGTCTATCGATGGTTTGCGCCCGGAAACGAGATCTGCAATCAGCCTGCCCGTGACGGGCGCTGCGGTCAGGCCGAAATGCGAGTGGCCAAAGGCGAAGAATACATCGGCGTGCAGCGGTGAGCGGTCGATCACCGGCAGGCCGTCCGGAAATGACGGCCGGGCGCCCATCCACTGCGTGGCTCCGCTGTCACGCAGGCCCGGCAGCATGCGTTGCGCGTGGGTAAACAGCATGCGCGCCCGTCGGTAGTCGGGCGGTGCGTCAAGTCCGGCGAATTCAGTGGTGCCCGCCATGCGCAGGCCCGCCTGAACGGGTGTGGTCGTGAAATAGAAATCGCGGTGTATCAGGGGCAGGCGCGGCATCACGCCGGGATCGGGCAAGGTCAGGTGATAGCCGCGTTCGGCTTCCAGTGGGAGCGAGGTTCCCAGTTGCGCGGCCAAGCGGCCTGACCAGGCGCCTGCCGCAATAAGCAGCGTTTCAACCGGCCGTGCGCCGCCATCCGTAATCACGCTGCACGGTCCGTGCTCGCCGGTTTCAAAACCGGTTACGTTGCGCCTCAGGACAGTGCCGCCGCTGCGCTGAAAGTGTTCGGCCAGCATTTGCACCAGTCGTAGTGAGTTGATGGTGTGACCGTTGTTCGGGAAATAGAGCGCGCTCTTGATGTTTTCACCGAGCGCCGGCTCCAGTTCGCGCGCTGCTGCACCGCTCAAAAGCTGCGTGTGCACACCGGCTGCCTCGCGCATCTCTGTGGTGAGTGGCGAGCCCGAAGCGCCACCGTTAAGTTCAGACACATAAAGCTGTCCGCTGCGCTGCAGCAGGTGAGTCGCACCCGCATCTTTCAGCAATGGTGCGTAGGCGTCGAAAACAGGCGCGTGCAAAGCGCGCAGGCCGCGTGCCACGGCGCGTGCGCGATCGGCACTGCAGGCGCGCAGCCATCCCGCAAGCCACGGTGTGATTCTCGGCACATAGTTCCAACGTATCGCCAGCGGCCCCAGTGGGTCCAGGATCCAGCCCGGGATCTTGCGCCAGTTGCCGGGCATGGCGGGCGGAATTACCGCGTCCGGGCTGAGCAGCGCCGCATTGCCCGCCGTGCAGCCTTCGCCCGGTCCGCGGCTGTCGATGACAGTGACTTTATGGCCATCGCGCTGCAGGTAGTTTGCGCAAACCATGCCTATGATGCCCGCGCCTACGATGGTGATATTCTTTTGCATCCCGTTTACGCTGGCGTTGCCTTTGACGGCAGGGAAGTTGCCGGTGGAACCAGTAGCGCGGTCAGTTCCCGTGCGTCGCTCAAATCTTCAAGTTGGTCGAGCATCGCCAGGACACGCTCGACGTTTTCAGTCGAGAGTACCCGGCCCGAACAGTTTTTGAACTTGGTACGCAGACGCTCCGGAGGCACTGGATTGTCCGAAGTACGCCCCAGTTGTATGTCGATGCGGCCACTGCGCAGTGTGCCATCGCGCAGTGTCACTTTGACTTCAGCGCCGAAGTGGTTCTCCGGCGGAAATTGTCCGGGCGTATGCACGGCGGCGTGGAAGTGCTGCATCACGTCGCGCGTGAGTGGATCACGGTACGCCTCGGCTTCGAAATGCTCGAGCACGATCTGACCCTCAAGCAGCGCGCGCGTGACGCAGTATTGCACACTGAATTTGGCGTCGAGATTGCTTTGCGGCGCCGGACGGTTGGTATGCGCAAGGCGTCGCGCGGACGTCCAGGTATGGATCGATACAATGTCCGCCGCGTTGAATCGTCCGTGCCGGTTCACAAGTTCGAGCGCGACGTCGACCGCCGAGTGCGTGGCCGCGCAACAGGGATATTGCTTGTAGCCGGCGCCAGGTTCCACGATTTCAAGCGGATTGGCCCAGCGGTCAAGAATACGATCGGTGTCGTAATTGCCGGCGCCATTGAATACGTTCAGGAAGCCCTGCTTGTCTTCGAATGCGAGCGCGCTCGCGCTGAATCCATCGCGCGCCAGCAGCGCGGCGGTGAGCCCATTGCGCGCGCACTGGCCGACGTGCAGCGGCTTGACCATGGTGCCGAAGTTGGCCTTGATGCCCGCGGCGAGCGATGTGGCGATTCCGAGTGCCACCTCGGTTTGGGCCGTGTCGAGTTTGAGCAGGCTTGCGCACGCGGCGGTGACCGCGAAAGTGCCGAGCGTTGAGGTTGGATGCCAGCCGACCTCATAGTGATGGAAATTGACGCCGTGCCCGATGCGCGCACCGGTTTCAAATCCGACGGTGTGCGCGAGCAGCAAGTCTCTGCCGCTCGCGTCAAATGCTTCGGCCGCGGCGATTATGGCCGGCACCATGGTCGCGGATACATGGCCGCCCATGCTGTTGCTGCCGTTGTCGTAGTCGAGCGCGTGCGCGGCCGTGCCGTTGATGATCGCAGCATCCAGGGCGTTGGTCAGTTGTGATGTTCCCATAATCCGGCACGGGCCGGTTCCGACCGTGGGTGCGTGCATTTGACGCACAATCTTCGCGGGCGTCTCATTTGCGCCGGCCAGCAGCACGCCTATGGTGTCCATGAGTCCGACGCGCGAGCCCTGTATCGCGGCCGTGGGCAGGTCTTCGTAGCGTAGCGCGACTATGCGCTGTGCGAGTTCTCTTGCCAATCCCATGGTGATTAATCCTGGTGTAGTGCGCACTCGAAATTCATTTTACCAGCCGAGCACATAGGCCGGTCTGCGCGGATCGGCGCCGCCGTGCAGGACACCGCGTCGATGGTCGTTCACAATTGCGCACACCGAACCGGCACGCGCGGTCATGTCGTCCCACCAGAATACTTTGTGGCCGCGCCTGGCGAGCGCATCGCCGATGGCAGGGGAAATCCGGCTTTCAAGCTGAAGCCGCGCGGGAAAGTATGCGTGCGGCTGGAATGACCCCGGAAAACTGTAGTTGGCGAAGCGGGGCGCCTCGATCGCATCCTGCGGCGCCATGCCGAACAGGTTGATGTTGAGAAACACCTGCAGCATGGCCTGTGGTTGAACGTCGCCGCTGGGGGTTCCGAAAGGCATGTGCAGTTTGCCATTCCTGAATGTCAGGGATGGGCTGGGCGTCAGCCTGGGACGTTTGCCGGGCGCAACGGAAGACGGATGCGTGGGGTCGGCCCACGACTGTGTGCCGCGCCCGGAACAGACGATGCCCACGCCCGGTATCAGCGGTGTCTGATCGGTTCCGTCACTGGGGGTGCAGGAAAAGGCGTTGCGATCCTTGTCGACGACACACAAATACGATGTATCGCCGGGTCCGGGGCCATCGTCTGTTTCTGGTGCAGGCATCCAGCGGTTTGCCATTTCAGTCAGTGTCCCGGGGTCGCCGGCCGGCGGCATTTCCGCCGCCGCCTTGTTCATGTCTATCAGGCCGCGGCGATGCGCTGCATAGCGGCCTGACATCAGTCCCTTGATCGGCACATCCACGAATTTCGGATCGCCGAAGTGGTTGTGGCGGTCGGAGAAAGCCAGCTTCAGCGCTTCGGTTACTACATGTATGTATTCCGGGGAATTGTGTCCCATTCCTTTCAGGTCGTAGCCTTTGAGCATATTCAGGGCCATTGGCAACACCGGCCCCTGCGACCAAGGGCCGCACGCGTGCAGTTCAATGCCTGCGAACGTGGTCTTGACCGTGGGCTCGAAATTCACGCGAAAGTGCGCCAGGTCCTCGTAACGTATGAAACCGCCTTCCTTGCGCATGAATCTGTCTATCTGCGCTGCGATGTCACCGCGGTAGAACGCATCGCGTGCTGCCTTGAGTCCCGCCTTGCGGCCTTTTCTGCGTGCAACACTTTTCTCCTCATCGGCTAAAAATTGCAGCGTGCGCCCAAGCTCGGACTGCACGAAAACTTCACCTGCCTGGGGAACTCGCCCCTTGGGCAGAAACACTTTAGCAGTCGAGGGCCAGGTTTCGTAACGTGTCCGGTTTGCACTGATGAATTTCGATAGCGACGGATACATCGGAAAGCCATCGCGCGCGAAACGAATGGCGGATGCAGCGACGTTGCCAAAACTCATGGTGCCGAAGTTATCGAGCGCTGTTATCCATGCGTCGGGTGCGGCCGGCACCACGCAGCGCTCCACGCCTGGAGGAATTCGTCCGCCATGATTTTTGATGAAGTGATCCGGCGTGATGGCGCCAGGCCAAGTGCCGACGCCGTCTATGCAATGGACTTTCCGGTTCTTCGCGGTGTAGATCATCTGCGGGGCAACGCCGCCGAAATTCACGCGGTCCACTTGAAGCACGTCTATTGCGATGCCGGCCGCCACTCCGGCGTCGATCGCGTTGCCGCCCGCCTCGAGTATCATGAATCCCGCATGGGCCGCGAGGTAGTGGCCGGCCGAAATGACGTGCCTGGTACCCATGATGGTCATGCGATTGGACGCCACTACGCAACTCCTTACGGCGATTCGGTTATTGGACACCCAAATATTACTACACACCGTTCCTATCTCATACGAGATTATCCATTAGGCCGTTTTGCACATCTGTCATCGTCAGCGTGTGATGAATTTCTAATGAACCGAGATTTTCCATTAGCCTGAATTTCTAATGGAAACCATTAGAGGAAGTCATTGATGTATAACCCTTGCAGGGTGGTTGCGGTGATGGACTCGTTGTATCGATGGATGTTTGGTCAAATCGCCATCAACGGGATGACGCTGGATTTGGATTCCACGGTGATGACACGCTACGGTACGCAAGAAGGCGCGGTGCGTGGCTACAACCCGGTCAAACGCGGGCGGGTGAGTCATCATCCACTGATGGCTTTCGTCGCGGACACGCGCATGATTGCCAATTGCTGGCTGCGGCCGGGCAATAGTAGTTCAGCCAACAATGTGCAGGCATTCCTGGCCAACACGCTG
>CANJQI010000031.1 GCA_947476215.1 Betaproteobacteria bacterium | reverse complement strand
TAAGTGCCCGACAGCAAAGGCGTTCTGCGTGTGCCAACTGAGAGACGTTCTGCACTTTTATTTGAGAACAGAGAGCGAAATGGAATCGAAATGAGGCAGAAACGGGGAGGATTTCGGCATGCCACGGACGAGGTGGCACACGCAGATTTGGCCCACGCCCCGCTTGGCGCGGGGGAAAGCCAGAAATGACAAAGCCAACCGAGAGCAGTTGGCTTTGAAAAGTGGTGGAGACGGGGAGGATCGAACTCCCGACCTCCGCATTGCGAACGCGGCGCTCTCCCAGCTGAGCTACGTCCCCATGACGAGGACGCATTTTAGCAGCAAATTACTGTGGTGCGTAATACGCCAGCTTGCTCTGTTCAAGCCGGCGTTATAATTCGCGCTTTCCACCGCATTGGAATATTCATAATGCAGATCAATCCCCCCTACGGTTTTCAGGAAATCATCGCGCTGACCAAGACGCACCGGGTCCTGCTACCAACGGGGCCGACGCTGCCTGTCGTATTCCGCAATATGAATCCAATACCGGTGAGCTATACCGAGTTCCCGATTGCAAGCCACCATTACGCGCTGGTATTCATTACCTCCGATGAAGGCAAAAGCTTCATGCCCATGCTGGTCCTGGGACTCGCGGCGCAGCAGAACCTGTACCTGACGCCCGAGAATACCTGGGCGCCCGGTGTCTATGTGCCGGCTTATGTGCGGCGCTATCCGTTCTGCATGACGCGCGTCACGGTCGATGGCAAGGAAGCGCCGGAACGCGTTGCATGCGTGGAGAAAAAGGCGATCAACGACAAGGGCGAACAACTGTTTGATGACAGTGGCAATGCACTGCCGACGTGGGAACAACGCCAGAAGCTGTTATTCGAATATGAAGCGGATTTGGCGCGCACCGAAGAAATGTGCAAACTGCTGGTGCAACACCAGCTACTCGAACCATTTACCATGCAGGCGACGCCCAGCCAGGGCGATCCGCTGCAGTTGACCGGTATGTACCGCGTTGCCGAAGCGAAGCTCGCCGAGCTGGACGCCGCTGTGCTGAAAGACCTCGTGCGACAGGGCGTGCTGGGAAGAATATACGCGCATCTGTTGTCGCTGGATAATTTCCAGCAATTGCTAAATCGGCGCGCTGAATCTGGCAAGGCAACGGACAGCGCCAAGAAACTCAATTAGTATCCCTGGAAATCGCAACAGTCACGGCGTAGGATGGGTCGAGCGCAGCAACACCCATCAATCAGCCCCTGTAGCGCAGTGCTGCGGCTGATGGGTTTCGTGCCTCAACCCATCCTACAGGGGCAAAGATGTGTAGATACCTATGCTCGGAGCGATAGGGATGATGCCCGCGCCCAGCGCAACATCGCCACGCCCGCGATCACCATGGGCAGCGACAGCCACTGTCCCATCGACAGACCTAAAGCCAGCAACCCGAGGTAGTTGTCAGGTTCGCGCGTGAATTCGACGGCAAACCGCAACACGCCATATCCAATCAGGAACCACGCCGAGACAGCGCCGCGCGGGCGCGGTGCTGCCGAAATTCGCCACAACAGTACAAACAGCAAGATTCCTTCCAGCGCGAATTCATAAAGTTGCGAGGGATGGCGCGGCACACGATCCACGGTTGGAAATATCATCGCCCACGGCACGCTGGCGGCGCGTCCCCACAGTTCCGCATTGATGAAATTGCCGAGCCGCCCCGCCGCCAATCCCAGCGGCACCAGCGGCGCGATGAAGTCCGTGACCGTGAGCCAGCGCTGCCGGTGTTTGCGCGCATATAGCCACAACGCAATGATGACGCCCAGAAAACCGCCGTGGAACGACATGCCGCCTTCCCAGACGAAAAAAATACGCCACGGTTCGTGTACGAAATCGCCGAACTTGTAGAACAGCACGTAACCGAATCGTCCGCCGACGATCACGCCCAGAATGCCGTAAAACAATGCGTCTTCGAACTGCTGAACGGTCCATGGTGCGGTTGCGCGCGTCTTTATAGCGTAACGTCCCACGATCCATACCAGCGCGAATCCGACCAGGTACATCAAGCCGTACCAGCGCACCGCCAGCGGACCGAGCTGAATCGCGATGGGATCAAATTGCGGATGTATCAGCATCGGTGACTGCTGCGACCTTTGAGTTAGAATTGCCGATTATAGGCACAGTTAAGGTTGATCATGGCACTGAACAAGCGCAGCTCTCTGATAACCGGTGGCGTGGCACGCGCGCCGAATCGTGCGATGTTGCGCGCGGTCGGATTCGGCGACCGGGATTTCGAAAAACCCATCGTCGGTGTCGCAAACGGACACTCGACGATGAATCCGTGCAACGCAGGCATACAACCGCTGGTCGACCGCGCGATTGAGGTGCTACACCAAGCCGGCGCCATGCCGCAGGTGTTCGGCGTGCCCACCATCACCGACGGCATAGGCATGGGCACCGAAGCGATGAAATACTCGCTGGTGTCGCGCGAGGTCATCGCCGATGCCATAGAGACATCGGTCAACGGCCAGGCCATGGATGGCGTGCTGGTGTGCGGCGGATGCGACAAAAATATGCCCGGCGGCATGATCGCCATGGCGCGCATGAACGTGCCCGGCATCTATGTCTATGCGGGCACCATCAAACCGGGGAAATGGAAAGGCCAGGATCTGACCGTCGTCAGCGTGTTCGAAGCGGTGGGCGCGTTCAACGCCGGCAAGATGAAGAAAGCAGATTTTGTCGGCATCGAGAAAAATGCCTGCCCGAGCGTGGGCGCTTGCGGCGGCATGTTTACCGCGAACACGATGTCGTCTTCGTTCGAGGCGCTGGGCATGAGTTTGCTCGGTTCATCGCAGATGGCCTCGCCGGACGCCGAAAAAGCGGATTCCGCCGCGGCGTCGGCTAAAGTGCTGGTCAACGCCATCAAACTCAATATCAAGCCGCGCGACATCATTACCCGCAAGTCTATCGAGAACGCGGTGAGTCTGATCATGGCGACCGGTGGTTCCACCAATGCGGTACTGCATTATCTGGCCATTGCTCACGCCGCAGGCATCAAGTGGACCATCGATGATTTTGAACGCGTGCGCCGTAGAGTGCCGGTCCTTTGCGATCTCAAGCCTTCCGGCCGTTATGTGGCGGTTGATTTGCATCGCGCGGGCGGCGTGCCGCAAGTGCTCAAGATGCTGCTGGCGCACGGTCTGCTGCACGGCGACTGCATAACCATTACCGGCCGCACCATGAAACAGGAATTATCGGCGGTGCCTGCCGTGCCGCGCGCGAATCAGGATGTGATCCGGCCTTGGGACAAGCCCATGTACGCGCAAGGCCATTTGGCTATCCTCAAGGGTAATCTGTCACCCGAAGGATGCGTTGCCAAAATCACTGGTCTCAAGTCCCCGAAAATTACCGGGCCGGCGCGCGTATTCAACTCCGAACCCCAGGCGATGGAAGCGATCCTCGCGCGCAAGATCAAAGCGGGTGATGTGCTGGTGATACGTTATGAAGGCCCGCAAGGCGGTCCCGGCATGCAGGAAATGTTAGCGCCCACTTCAGCATTAATCGGTCAGGGATTGGGCGAGTCTGTAGGCCTCATTACCGACGGACGTTTTTCCGGTGGAACCTGGGGCATGGTCGTCGGTCACGTTGCGCCCGAGGCCTATGTCGGCGGGCCGATTGCGCTGGTCAAGGAAGGTGATTCGATTACCATAGATGCGCATAAACTTTTGATTCAGCTTAATATTTCCGTCTCTGAACTGGCGCGCCGCCGGAAACTTTGGAAGCAACCCAAACCGCGTTATACGCGTGGCGTGCTCGCCAAGTACATCAAACTCGTATCCACCGCCAGCAAAGGCGCGGTAACGGACTGAGTCGCCGCTCACATGCCCTCACTGGTGACCGCAGCATGGGCCGCGTGGCGTGCGGCAAATCTGCCACCAACCACCGTCGTTGTTGAGCGCGATGTGGCGTCTGCTATCGTCAAACTTGGGATACGGGTGCCGCGCAGTGCTCGCACGGCTGAAACGCTGGGCGCCGAACGCGAAGGAACCGGGGTCATAATCGACGACACCGGCCTCATACTGACGATAGGCTACCTGCTGCACGAAGCGGAATCCATACTCGTGATGACTAGTGATGGCCGCGTGCTGCCGGCGAATCTCACCGGTTTTGACCACGCCACCGGCTTTGGGCTGGTGCGAACCACGCAAACACTCGACAGCCAACCGCTCGAGTTCGGTGACGCAGCTTCAACCTATGAACTGAATAACGCCGTGATTGCCACGCATCCCGCCGCGGGCGGCCTGTCAAATGCCAGCATCGTCGCAAGGCGGCCATTCACGGGCTGGTGGGAGTACGCGCTCGATAACGCCATTTTCACCGCTCCCGCGCGCGACCACCATAGCGGTGCGGCGCTGATTAATTCCGATGGGCATCTGATCGGCATAGGCTCGCTGTGGGTGGGTGACGTCGTGGAAACCGGCGCGGCGTTCCCGGGCAATATGTTCGTCCCTGTCGACTTGCTGCTGCCCATACTTGCGGATCTGAAAGCCAACGGTCGGCGCAGCGGCGCCGCAAGACCGTGGCTGGGTGTCTATACGGAGGAGGTACGCGGCCACGTACTAGTGACTCAGGTGTTAAAGGATGCGCCCGCCGCCCAGGGCGGCCTGCAAAAAGGCGATGTCATACTTGCTGTCGGTGGGCAGGCCATAGGCAGCCAGTCGGAGTTCTATCGTGTGCTGTGGGCCAGCGGCACCGAGGGCGTCGAAATAACCCTGCAGATCTGGCGCAATAAGGCGGTGCGGGAAGTGGTGGCGCGGTCGATGGACCGCGTGGAATTTCTGCGATCACGGTCCACGACCGCGCATTAATTCTCGCAATACCTTCCTCTCGCGATTGCGGTCAACGCCCAAGCTTGTCCACGCGTTACATATCTGCCGTGTACTGCAAGTGTCAAGAACCTGGTTTGGTTTTCAACAAAATCCGCAGCGCAATCAAGGCGAATTTGCTATTATGCCGGCGGTTTTCATCTGCACGGACAAAGGAGTCATACATGAAGTCGTTTTGCATCGGGTTGCTCAGCATCGCGGGTATGGTCGCTGCCGGTAGCACGTTGGCGGCTACCGCCGAAGAAACTTACAAGGGCACTTGTGGCGTATGTCACGATGCCGGCGTCGCCGGCGCCCCCAAATTGGGCGACAAAGTTGCGTGGGCGCCACGTATCAAACAGGGCAAGGAAGCGCTCTACAAGATTTCCATCAGCGGTAAACCGGGCACCGCCATGGTCGCCAAGGGCGGCAACTCCAAATTGTCGGATGCGGACATAATAGCGGTGGTTGATTTGATGATGGCAAAAGCCAAGTAAGCAAGCTTGAGGTTAGCAGGGGCGCGGCAGATGCTGCGCCCTTTTGTTTTGTCACATCAAAATTGACAACCCGTGGGTGCCTACGGATAATCAATTGTCATGACACTACAACAGTTTACGGGGATACCATGAACAATCGCCGGTTGCTCGCGCTAAGCGCCCTGATTGGTTTGGCGGTCGCAAGTTGCGGCAAAAACGAACCTCCACCTGCTCCAAAAGCTGCACCCGCACCCCTCGAACTCATCGTCAAGATAGGCCACGCCGCACCGCTCACCGGCGGCATCGCGCATCTGGGCAAAGACAACGAGAACGGTACCCGGTTGGCGATAGAGGAAGCCAATGCCAGGGGCGTCACCATCGACGGCAAGAAAGTCAAGTTCGAAATGCTCGCAGAGGATGACGAAGAAAAGCCGGATCGCGGCCCCATCATCGCGCAGAAATTCATTGATGCCAAAGTCGCCGGCGTCATCGGCCATCTCAATTCCGGTGTGTCGATTCCCGCTTCGACCGTGTACGCGCAAGCCGGCATTCCGATGGTGACCGGAACGTCGACCAATCCCAAACTCACCGAACAGGGCCTGAAGTCGGTATTTCGTGTCGTCGGTCGAGACGATCAGCAAGGTCCCGCGATTGCCACCTATCTTGCATCCGAATACAAACCCAAACTGGCTGCCGTGATCGATGATGCCACCGCCTATGGCGAAGGCCTCGGCAATGAAGTGGAAAAAACACTGACGGCGGCCGGCATCAAGGTGCTGCCGCGCGAAAAAGGCAGCAAGGACACGCGCGACTGGAAAGCGATCCTGACCAAGATCAAGGGCAAGATGCCCGACGCCGTGTTTTACGGTGGCATGGACGCGACCGCTGGTCCGCTGCTCAAACAAGCACGCGAACTCGGCATCAAGGTGGTCTTCGCATTCGGCGACGGCGCATGCACGAATACCATGAAAGATCTTGCCGGTGATGCCGCCGAAGGATTTGTGTGCTCGCAGGCGGGCATCCCGGTGGAAGCGGCCAATCCGAAGTTTCTCAGCGACTTCAAGGCCAGATTCAAGTCTGACCCTATTCAGTATGCGCCGTTTACCTATGACAGCACCAATCTGCTGATCGCGGCTATGCAAAAAGCCAATTCGGCGGAACCCGCGAAATATCTGCCCGAACTCGTGAAAACCAACCACAAGGGCGCAACGGGCGTCATCGAATTCGACGACAAGGGCGATCGCAAGAACGCCGAAATCACGATCTTCATCATGAAAGGCGGCAAGATCGCGCCGCTGGCGATTATCAAGAACGGGGCGTCAACAAAATTCGAGGATTTCATAAAATCGGCGGCACCAACGCCCGCTACAACGGAGAATAAATAGTGGCCGGGCTCACGCCCATTACAACAAAACGGCACCTGCGGGTGCCGTTTTGTTGTGGCTGACAGCATGGACATTTTTCTGCAGCAGATCATCAACGGACTCACGCTGGGCAGCGTCTACGCCATCGTGGCGCTGGGTTATACGATGGTCTACGGTATTATCCAATTGATCAACTTCGCGCATGGCGAGATCGTCATGGTGGGTGCGATGGTCGCTTTCACGGTGATAGGCTGGCTGGCAGCGAACACCCCACTGCCTCCGCTCTTGATCGTGCTGATCGGTACCGCGGCAGCGATTCCAGCATGCACTGCCATCGGCTATGCGCTGGAACTGTTTGCTTACCGGCCATTGCGCAAAGCACCACGTCTGGCGCCGTTGATCACCGCTATCGGCGCATCCATCGTGCTGCAGCAGGTCGCGATGATGATCTGGAGTCGCAATCCGCTGGCGTTTCCGCAGATCATTCCGAACATGGTTTTTCCGGTCGCAGGCGCGACCATTACACTGATACAAATCGCGATCATCATGACTTCCGTGGTACTGATGATAGCCTTGACGGCCATCGTCTATCGTACAAAATTAGGTGTTGCCATGCGCGCCACGTCCCAGAACGCGCCGATTGCCGGCCTGATGGGTGTCAACGTGAATCACGTTATCGCCGCGACTTTCATGATAGGCGCGGCCCTAGCGGCGGTCGCCGGCGTAATGGTCGGCACTTACTACGGCATCGCCCACTACACGATGGGCTCACTGCTGGGCCTGAAAGCATTTTGCGCCGCGGTGCTGGGCGGCATAGGCAATCTTGCCGGCGCCATGCTGGGCGGCATGCTGCTGGGCGTCGTTGAAGCACTAGCCGCCGGTTACATGGGCGACCTCACCAACAATGTTTTCGGCAGCAACTATCAGGACGTGTTCGCTTTTATGGTACTGATTGCGGTGCTGGTATTCAGGCCCTCGGGGTTGCTCGGCGAGCGCATCGGCGAACGCGCATAATCTGGTCCCGATAATGGCCGATAAACTTAAAACATACCCGGCGCTACGCTGGGCAGGCCTGGCGCTGATTGCGTGCGCGCTGATCGCTCTGCCGTTCGTGCTTGCCACCGCCGGCACTACCTGGGTGCGCGTTACCAACCTGGCAATACTGTTTGCATTGCTGGCGCTGGGCCTGAACATCGTGGTCGGTTTCGCCGGCCTGCTGGATCTCGGCTACATTGCTTTTTATGGTGTCGGTGCATATGCCTATGCGCTGCTGGCCTCCCCGCAATTCAACCTGCATCTGCCGTTCTGGATCATCCTGCCGATCGGTGCACTCGCCGCATGCGTGTTCGGTGTCCTGCTCGGGGCGCCGACATTGAAACTGCGCGGCGACTACCTTGCGATCGTTACGCTGGGTTTTGGCGAAATTGTGCGCATTTTTTTCAACAATCTGTCGCAACCGGTAAACATTACGAACGGGCCGCAGGGTATCTCGCGCATCGATCCCATGCGCATCGGCGATTTCAGTTTCAGCCAGAGCGAAGTGATATTGGGTCTCAATTTCAGTGGGCCGATCAAATACTATTACCTGTTGCTACTGGTGCTGCTCGTTGCAATCGTGGTGAACCTGCGGCTCGAAAATTCGCGCATAGGGCGCGCCTGGCAGGCTATACGCGAAGACGAGGTCGCGGCGCAAGCGATGGGCATCAACACCACACACGTCAAGTTGCTGGCGTTCGGGATGGGGGCGTCGTTCGGCGGTATAGCTGGCGGCATGTTTGCGGCCATTCAGGGTTTCATCAGCCCGGAGAGCTTCGTTCTGGTTGAATCCGTCATGGTGTTATCCATGGTGGTGCTGGGTGGCATGGGCAATATCTGGGGCGTGATCGTGGGCGCGTTGTTGCTGTCCTTTGTTCCGGAGCTACTACGCCATACGGTGGATCCCATGCAGCGCTATTTGTTTGGGCACCTGATCATCGAACCTGAAGTCATACGCATGCTGCTATTCGGGCTTGCGCTGATGCTGATGATGCTGTTTCGCCCGGCCGGACTGTGGCCATCCAAAGTACGCAAGCGGGAATTGACCGACGAATGAGCGCGTTGCTCGAAGTTCTGGCGGTCGGCAAACGCTTCGGTGGCATTGAGGCGCTATCTGGCGTTTCCTTTACCATAGCGCGCGGCGAGATATACGGCCTGATCGGTCCCAATGGCGCAGGCAAAACGACATTCTTCAACCTGTTGACCGGTGTTTACCGCGCCGACAGCGGCAGCTTCAGGTTTGATGGCAAACCACTCAATGTCAAGGCCCCGCACCAGGTTGCCGCGGCGGGTATTGCACGCACGTTTCAGAACATCCGGCTGTTTGCCAATATGAGTGCACTGGAAAACGTCATGGTCGGCCGTCACGTGCGCACGCGCGCCGGTATTTTTGGCGCGATCCTGCGCAGCGCCGCCACGCGCGCGGAAGAAGCTGCCATCCACGCGCGCGCATGGGCGTTGCTCGATTACGTCGGGCTCGCCGCGCGCGGCAACGAGGTCGCACACAACCTGTCGTACGGCGACCAGCGCAGGCTCGAAATCGCCCGCGCGCTCGCCACCGAGCCCAAGCTGCTGGCGCTCGATGAACCGGTTGCCGGCATGAACGCGACCGAAACGGCAACGCTGCGCACGCTGCTTGAGCGCATACAGGGCGACGGGACCACGATTCTGTTGATCGAGCACGACATGAAGCTGGTGATGGGGCTGTGCGACCGCATCCTGGTGCTCGATTACGGCAGAAAAATTGCCGAGGGCACGCCTGCCTTGGTACGCAGCGATGCCGCCGTCATTGAAGCCTATCTCGGAGGCGAGCTTGCTTGAGGTCAGCGGCTTGTGCGTATCGTTCGGCGGCATCAACGCGGTCAAGGGCATAGACTTCGCGGTCCGTGCCGGGGAAATGGTCGCTTTGATAGGCGCCAACGGCGCGGGCAAGACAACTACGCTCAAGGCATTGATCGGACTTCTGCGCCCCACCGAAGGCAGCATCCGTTACGATGGGGTCGACTTGATCACGGTGCCGGTGCATCAGCGCATAACGCTGGGCATCGCGCTGGTGCCGGAAGGCCGCGGCATATTTTCGCGCCTGACAGTCGAGGAAAACATCAATATGGGTGCTTACCGACGCCCTGACTCAGCCGCCGTGCGCACCGACCGCGATGGCGTCTATGCGCTGTTTCCACGCCTTGCGGAACGGCGCCGTCAAACCGGCGGCACGCTGTCCGGCGGCGAACAGCAGATGCTGGCGATTGCGCGCGCCATGATGAGCAAGCCGCGCCTGTTATTGCTCGACGAGCCCAGCATGGGCCTTGCTCCCCTGATGGTGCGAAAAATTTTCGACACAATACGCACCATCGCGGCGGACGGTGTGACAATACTGCTGGTAGAGCAAAACGCAAAACTGGCGCTTGAAATGTGTCACAGGGGCTACGTGATGGAAAGTGGAGCAATTGTTACGCACGACAACTCTGCCGCGCTGCTGGCTGATCCGGCGGTCAGAAAAGCGTACCTGGGTGACCACGCATGAAAAAATCCGATGCATTGCAAAATGGCTTGTTCGCGATCGCGGCGCTGGCCATGGTTGCGGCGCTGGTCTATCTCTACAATAAGACGCAAGCTGTTGATTTACGAGAACAAAATGAAATCATGGGCTTTTTACGCGAACTCAAGGAGATCGACAATCGCTGGGATGTCGAAATGCTGCGCCTGCGGCTCGAATCGGTCGCCAACAAGAGACAAGACAGCGACCGCGCCGCGGCGGCAAACAAGGCGCTGCAGAGTCTGACCGAGGCAGCACAACGCACCGCCAGTCCGTCGCTCGCGGCGGCGTTGCCTGAATTGGCCAAGGCCGTGCGCGAGAAAGCCGATCTGTTCGAAAAGTTCAGATCCGCAAATGCCAGCACCAGTGCCGGACTCGATGGCCTGTTGCGCAATACTGCGGAATTGCGCACTCAGACGGCGGAACTCAAGCAACGTTCCGTGCCGCTGGATACGGTCACCAACGGTTTGCCTGGGATTGCACAACAGTATTATTGGTTGGTCACCGAAACACGGCAGAACGCATTGATTTCCACCTTGAATGACCTGCAGACCGCGGCGGCTAACCTGCCCGACAATCTGCGTGTCAAGGCCGAACAGACACACAATGCGGGCGAGCTGCTGCTAAAGCACGGCCCTGCCGAACAAGCGCTCTATAACAAGCTTGCTTACATGTCTTCGGGACCGCGATTGGATACTCTCACATTTTCGTTCAACCGCGAGCTTGAGGCGACACTGCAGGACAAGGAGCGTTTCCGTGTCTATCTGATTTACTATGCCGGCGCACTGTTGATACTGCTTGCCTACCTCGGTGCGCGCCTGAAAGCCGCCAACGAAAGCCTGGAACTGCGCGTGCAGGAACGCACCCGCGAACTGTCCGAAGCGCTGAAGCACCTCAAGGAATCCGAAGCCCAGCTTATCCAGTCAGAGAAAATGTCGTCGCTGGGCCAGATGGTGGCGGGCGTCGCACATGAGATCAATACGCCGCTCGCCTACGTCAAGAACAGCCTCGGCGCGGTTGCCGACAAACTGCCCGCCATCGAAACGGTCATTTCCGACACCGAACAGTTGCTGGCCTTGCTGCAGGCAGGCGGCAGCGCGGATCCAGCGCAGTTGTCGCGTCAGTTCGCGCTGGTATCCTCGAAAATTGGACAGTTGAAGCAGCAAAAAGTCGTTGCGGAACTTGGCGGTCTGGTCAAGGATGGCCTGTTCGGCACGGGACAGATGGCGGAAATCGTCGGCAATCTGAAGGATTTCAGCCGCCTCGACCGCAGCAAGGTCACAAGCTTCAATCTTAACGAAGGATTGAACAGCACGCTGCTGCTGGCCAAGCATTTGTTGAAAGGGGTAACCGTCAAAAAGCAGTTCGGGGAAATTCCCGCGGTTATCTGTTCGCCATCCCAGGTCAATCAGGTATTTCTTAATCTGATAACCAACGCGGTTCAGGCCATGGAGGGAGGGGTAGGCACGATTTCCCTTGCCACACGCAAGGAAGGCAATGGCATAGCTGTCGATGTCGCTGACAGCGGCAAAGGCATAGCGCCCGACGTGCTGCCCAAAATCTTCGACCCGTTTTTCAGCACCAAGGAAATCGGCAAGGGCACCGGCCTCGGGCTTTCAATATCCTTCAAGATAGTCGAGCAGCACGGCGGACGCATCAGCGTCGAGTCTCAACCCGGCAAGGGCACGCGCTTCACCGTGTGGCTGCCGGCCAAACCGCCCGCGGAAGCACAAATTATCGCGTGATGGCATGACGCAACCCGAAAAAATCGGCAAGTACGAAATCCAGGGCGTGCTCGGCAAGGGCGGCATGGGTGTCGTCTATAAGGCTTTCGACCCGGCCATTTCGCGCAGCGTCGCCATCAAGGCCATCACCAAGTCTTCACTCGGCGATAGCGAATTGCAACACGTGATGAGCCGATTTCGGCATGAAGCCCAGGCCGTCGGCCGCCTCATGCATCCGCGCATCGTACAGATTTACGACTACGGCGAGGACGACGAGATCGCCTATATCGTGATGGAACTGGTCAGCGGCAAAACATTGGCGCAACACTGGGCGCAGGAAGGGCAATACGATATCAGGGATGCCGGCGAGATTATCCGCCAGTTGCTGGACGGCATAGGCCACGCCCACGCGGAAGGCGTCGTGCATCGGGACATAAAGCCTTCCAATATTCTGATCAACAGCGACGGCGGCCTCAAGATCAGCGACTTTGGCATTGCGCGTATTTCCACCTCCGATCTGACGCAGGTCGGCGACGTGCTCGGCACGCCGCACTATATGTCGCCTGAACAGTTTCTCGGCACCGCGGTCACCGCATTGGCCGACCTGTTTGCCGTCGGCATTATTGCCTATGAGTTGCTGACCGGCCGCAAGCCGTTCAACGGAAACTCCGCTGCCGTGATGCAGCAGATCCTGAACGAGCAGCCGCCGAACGCGTCCCTGATCAATCCCAAACTTTCACCGCTGATGAACCGGGTGCTGAACAAAGCGCTCGCCAAGCAGCCGCAAGACCGCTTTCAGAGCGCACGCGAATTCGCCGACGCGTTTCGCGAAGCGATAGAGGTATCCCTTAATTCCGATCTTGCCGACGTGAAAGTGTCGGCGCCCGCTCCCGACAGCGCTGCCCTGCTCAGCGCCGCGCGTCTGCTGAATGCGGGTCCCGCCCCCACCAACGCGGCAGGAGAAACGCTTCCGCCCATTGGGGGGGATAGCGCCATCAGCCTCGATACCAGCGTCAAGAAGGCGCGCCTGCTGGTCATCGACGACGAAGAACGCATACTGACCGCGCTGAAGTCGTTGTTTCGCAGCCGTTATCATGTATTTGCCACCACGGATGGCAACAAGGCGCTCGAATTTCTGCGCAAATATCAGATGCACGTGATCATCAGCGATCAGCGCATGCCGGCGATGGTGGGCGTGGAATTGCTGCGCCAGTCGCGCGAAATCTCGCCGCGCAGCGTGCGCATACTGCTGACCGGTTACTCGGATCTTGCCGCGATCGTCGGCTCGATCAACGACGGTGAGGTCTACCGTTTTATCAGCAAGCCGTGGGACAACGCTGAACTGCAAACCATAGTCGCCGAGGCCGTCACCATCGCCCTCGAACTCGCCGATGCGAAATCCGCGGCGGTTGAACTGCCGCAAAAAATGGACGCTGGTGTTCTGGTCATCGACCGCGACGAAGAAATATTCCGCGTCGCACGCGAGCTGGTAGGCGATCTATGTCCGGTAGTGTTCGCGCCCGACACCGACACCGCGCTGGCCGTCATGCAAAAGCAAGAGATTGCGGTGGTGATCACCGACATTGAAGCCGGACACGATCAGCTGACCGCAATGCTGAAGCTTTTGAAGCAGGAAAACCCGCAGATCCTGACCATCGTCGTCACCACGGCGTCGGATTCCGAACAGGTCATCGACCTCATCAATCAGGCGCAGATTTTCCGCTTTCTCAACAAACCGGTGAGCGTGCGCCTGCTGAAGGGGCACGTCCACGCCGCGCTGCAACGCTACCTGACCTACAAGCAGGCGCCGATACTCGTGGATGCGCACCGCGTGCAACGGTCCGAGCAGGTTCGCGAGTCGTCAGTCGGGCGTCGCATACTCGATGGCATCAAATCGCTGCGCGGCAAGTGGTTTGGGCAGGGCTAAGAACTGCGACTTGCCATTACTCGGGCTTACGTGTGGGAATGCGCCACCAACGGAAACGCTTCTGGGTGACGGATAGATTCGATGGCCAAATCGACATCAAGGTCGGGCCAGTACAGATGATGCGGATGTGGGCGTTGGACGTTCGTGAGTTTTGCGATCGGTGCGTCCTTGAACCAGGGAAACTCCGAAAAAGGCACAAAAAGTTCATCGGCTTCCAGCATAAGCCAGAAGCCGTGGGGTGAGACGTTCGTAACTTCAACCTCCAAAGTGCTTGCGCCAGGCATTGCGGATATCATTTTCATGTTTCCGAATCAGCGTTTCAGCCGCCCGAATCTGGCGATCGTTCAAACCGTAATTCTGCGCCAGTTCGATGTGGGGTTCAAGCCAAAACTTCGCCTCTCCATCGGAGCAATAGACATGCACATGTAACCGCAATTCCTCGCGTGAGAAGAAAAAGAAACGAAATCCGTCCTCACGGAAGATGGTGGGGCTCACGACCGCTCCTTCAGCCGTTCATCAGTGCCAATCTCCAAACCGAGGACTTCGGGGCTGTGATCAAGGAGCAGCCGGTCACCGATCTGGTAAAACGATGCGAACGCATCTGGAGAGATGGTCACTTCAAGATCATCGTGCCGGATGTCGTAGTCGGTGAAATCACCGTTCGAACCATAGACGCGAAAGAAGAACGATCCATCCGCACGCTTCAGCAGGAAACCAGTCACTCCGGCGGCCGGAGATACTATTGCTTCCGATACCCCGTAACGAACTATCGTCATACATTCATAATTATTGAGTATTGCAAAATTAGCGACACTGCGCCCTCACCTTCGGTTCCTCTCCCTCGGAGCATGCGTATCTACACATCTTCAAACATCCACTCGTAGGTTGGGCTGACATAGGAAGCCCAACAAATCTTGGCGGAATCAGAAGATAAACGACTACGTTACTTCTGTTGCGTTTGACACACCGATATCGTATTTGTCGTTTTTCCCCGGCTGTGATGTTGGGCTTCCTTCGTCAGCCCAACCTACCTGAAGGAGTGCGTGTTCAAGCGGCATACTTTTAATTGGTTGACACGTCAAAGATACAGAAACCATATACTGGCATATAGAATTTCGCATGGATAGATAGTTGCATATGCCCTTATATAGCACTGACTTTGACCGCTCCCAACGGTAATACTGACCGTGCCTTCAGGCACCGCCAGCTTAACCCTGTTCTTCCAACCAGTCCTTCCCGATCAAAAACTCGGTATACAGCCTGGCTTCCGCGCTCCCCGGCGCAGGTTTCCAGTCGTAGCGCCATTTCACGATCGGTGGCAGCGACATGAGTATGGCCTCGGTGCGCCCTCCCGACTGGAGTCCAAACAGCGTGCCGCGGTCGTAGACGAGATTGAATTCGACGTAGCGCCCGCGGCGGTAGGCCTGCCAGTCGCGCTCGCGTTCGCCGTACGGCACGTCCTTGCGGCGCTCAACGATAGGCGCATACGCGGGCAGGAAATGATCGCCCACGCTTTGCTGCAGCCCAAAACACGTCTCAAACTCCGGCGTATTGAGGTCATCAAAAAAAATGCCTCCTATGCCGCGCGGTTCCTTGCGGTGCTTCAGGTAAAAATATTCGTCGCACCACTTTTTGTAGCGTGAGAAATAATCGGCGCCGAAGGGATCGAGCGCGTTGCGGCAGCTGCGGTGAAAGTGCGCGGCATCTTCCGCGTAACCGTAATACGGCGTTAAATCCATGCCGCCGCCGAACCACCAGATCGGCTCCTTGGAGTCTTGGCCGCTGCCGGGATGAGCGACGAAAAAGCGCACGTTCATGTGTACGGTGGGAATATATGGATTGCGCGGGTGCAGTACCAGCGAAACACCCATTGCTTCCCAGCCGCGACCGGCGAGCTCCGGGCGGGCTGCCGTCGCGGACGGCGGAAGTGTCGTGCCCATCACGTGCGAGAAATTGACGCCGCCGCGCTCGAATACATTACCTTCCTCGATTACGCAACTCTGACCGCCGCCACCTTCGGGACGCTGCCAACGGTCGTGAAAAAAAGGGTTGCCGTCGATCACGGCGAGGCTCGCAACGATGCGGTCCTGCAGGTTGGTGAGGTAATTCTTGACTGCCGTAATGTCCATAAGTGCGGGACGATAAGTCTTAATGTCGCGCCCTCACCCTCGATCCCTCTCCCCGCGGGAGAGGGAAGAAAGCCCTTCTCCACCGGGTAGGGCGGGGAAGGCTTAGTGAGAGGAGCCTGCGCGCGTGCGAACCGGTATCGCGCGATGCCCGATATCGCGCCGCATCTGCATGCCGTCAAATTGTATCCGTGCGGCGATTTCATAGGCACGCTGCTGCGCGATCTTGACGCTGTGTCCGAGCGCCGTGACGCACAGTACGCGGCCGCCGGTGGCGATCACCTGTTCGCCGTTCATTGCAGTACCGGAATGGAAGACATGGTAGTCGCTGCTTTCCCCTGATGCGGTCGAGGGCAGTCCGCTGATGACGTCGCCCTTGCGCGGGGTATCCGGGTAGCCGTGTGCGGCCAGCACCACGCTCAGCGCCGCGCGCGTATCCCAATCCACTTCAACCTTGTCCAGCGTGCCGTCGAGCGCGTGTTCCAGCAGTTCCGGCAAGTCGCTCTTGAGGCGCAACATGATGGGTTGTGTTTCAGGGTCCCCCATGCGGCAGTTGAATTCAACGACATTAACTTCGCCGCTGTTGCTGATCATCAGGCCGGCATACAGGAAACCGGTGAACGGCATGCCTTCCTGTTCCATGCCGGCCACCGTCGGCATGATCACATCGCGCATGATTGTGGCGTGTATGCCTGGCGTTACCACGGGCGCAGGCGAGTAGGCGCCCATGCCGCCGGTATTCGGCCCCGCGTCGCCGTCCCTGAGGCGCTTGTGGTCCTGACTGGTGGCGAGCGGCAGCGCGTGTTTGCCGTCGACCATGACGATGAAACTGGCTTCCTCGCCGTCGAGAAAATTCTCGATCACGACGCGCGCGCCAGCCGCGCCCATGCGATTGTCGATCAGCATCATGTCCACTGCGGCATGCGCCTGCGCCATGTCGGCTGCAACGACCACGCCCTTGCCGGCCGCCAGCCCATCGGCCTTGATGACAATGGGCGCACTGCGCGCGTCCAGGTACTGGTGGGCCTCCCGCGCATCGGTAAACGTGCGATAGGCCGCGGTCGGTATCCGGTGCCGCATCATGAATGCCTTGGCGAAATCCTTGGAGCTTTCAAGCTGGGCGGCGCGCTGCGTCGGTCCGAATATGCGCAGCATGGCAGCCCTGAAAGCGTCGACTATGCCTGCGGCAAGCGGCACTTCAGGCCCGACGACCGTCAGAGCGATCTGCTCGTGTTGCGCAAATGCGATGAGCTGGGCGTGATCGCTGATTTCGACATTGGTCAGGCCGTCTTCAAGCGCGGTACCGGCATTGCCCGGCGCTACAAACACCTTGGAGACGCGCGGTGACTGTGCGAGTTTCCATGCCAGCGCGTGTTCGCGGCCACCACCGCCGATAACCATTAACTTCATGATTTAAATTGACTTTCTGATTACGATGCGCAGCTTGTATTCGTCACGATCATCACCCAGCACGAAAATATCAATGGCGGAAATGGCGGTGCCCGGTGAATACCATGGCAATACCACGTTCGTCCGCGGCGGCTATCACCTCGGCGTCGCGCATGCTGCCGCCGGGCTGAATCACGGCTATCGCGCCGGCTTCAGCGACCACATCGAGTCCGTCACGAAACGGGAAAAATGCGTCCGACGCGACCACCGCCCCCTTCAGGGTCAGATTGGCGTTGGTGGCCTTGATGGCGGCGATGCGCGCGGAATCGACACGACTCATCTGGCCCGCGCCCACGCCCAGCGTCTGTCCGCCACCGGCAAACACGATGGCATTGGACTTGACGAACTTGGCGACACGCCACGCGAACAAGAGGTCCTGCTGCTGCTGAGGCGTGGGCTGCACCTTGGTTACCACTTTTAGCTCGCCAGCACTGACGTTGAAACTGTCCGGTGTCTGCACCAGCAATCCACCGCCGACGCGTTTGTAATCGTAGTCATTCGTCCCGGGCAGCAACGGAATTTCCAGCACGCGCACATTCTCTTTTTTCGCCAGCAGCGCGCGCGCCTCGTCCGATACCTTGGGCGCGATCAGGACTTCCACAAACTGCGTTGAAACGGCTTGCGCGGTCGCGGCGTCCAGCTCGCGATTGAAGGCTATGATGCCGCCGAATGCCGAGGTGGGATCGGTTGCGAACGCGAGGCGGTACGCTTCCAGCGCGGTAGCTGCTATCGCCACGCCGCAGGGGTTCGCGTGCTTGACTATCACGCAAGCCGCCTTGTTGTCGAATTCCTCAAATGACCGCACGCATTCCCATGCGGCATCGGCATCGCCGATGTTGTTATAGGACAGTTCCTTGCCCTGCAACTGCGTATAGTGCGCAAGGCCGCCTGGAGCCGGCTGCAGATCGCGGTAGAACGCGGCGTTCTGGTGCGGGTTTTCCCCATATCGCATCTTCTGCGCCAACTCGAAACCGAGATTGAGGCGGCGCGGAAAGGCAGTGCGTGCGCCGCTGGTATCGAGCGAGGTGAGGTAATTGCTGATCGCGCCGTCATAGGCGGCGGTATGCGAGAACGCTTTCTGCGCAAACTTGAAACGCATGGGCGCGCCTATCGCTCCGTTCGCCGTCTGCATTTCCCGAATGACCACGGCATAGTCGGCCGGATCGGTGACGACCGCAACATGCGCATGATTCTTGGCGGCGCTGCGCACCATGGCCGGACCGCCGATATCGATATTCTCGATGGCTTCCTCGAATGTGCAGTCGGGGCGCGCTATGGTCTGGCTGAACGGATAAAGATTGACGACCACCAGATCTATCGGCGAAATGCCCGCGGTGTTGATGGCGCTCACATGCGCCGGCACATCGCGCCGCGCAAGTATGCCGCCGTGAATTTTGGGATGCAAAGTCTTGACGCGGCCGTCCAGCATTTCCGGGAATCCGGTGTGGTCGGAAACTTCCGTGACCTTGATGCTGTTATCGGCCAGCAGCTTCGCCGTGCCACCGGTCGACAACAGGGTTACGCCGTAGCCGGCAAGGCTGCGCGCGAACTCAATCAGGCCGGTTTTGTCGGATACGCTGATCAGCGCGGTTTTTATGACAGTCATGATATTTGGCCTGCGATGATTCGTGCGATGAAAGCGGTAAGTGGCAGGCGCAAAATTTCGCAGCGTTCTCTGTCCATCACCAATTACTAATCACTACTTACTCTTTACCCTTTAATCCCATGGGCCTTCATTTTCTTGCGCAGTGTATTGCGGTTGATGCCCAGAACCTGCGCGGCATGGGACTGATTGCCTTCCAGTTTAAGCAGTACCGATTCCAGCAACGGTTTTTCAACGCAGTTGATAACCATGTCGTATACGCCGCGCGCCTTTTCACCATCGAGATCCTTGAAGTATCCATCAATGGCTTTGCGGACACAGCGTGCCATCTCGTTTTCATTCATCATCATGCCGCCATATCCTCAACATAGGCAAGCCGCTCCCCGCGGCCCGCCAGGTCCCCAAAAAATTCATTGACCGCAGTCAGTTGTTCGGCGCAGGTCTGCAACTGGTTCATGGCGTGCCGAAACGTCGCCGAGCAGGCCAGCCCTTTGGTGTACCACGAGATATGCTTGCGCGCCACGCGCACACCGGTGCGTTCACCGTAAAACGCGTAGAGCTCATGCAGATGGGCAATCAGTACCCGGTGTATTTCCCCGACTTCAGGCGCTGGCAGATGCGTCCCGGTGTGCAGAAAATGCTCTATTTCACGGAAGATCCACGGACGACCCTGCGCGGCGCGGCCTATCATCACGGCATCGGCTCGCGTGTATTCAAGCACGTAACGCGCTTTTTCAGGCGTCGTGATGTCGCCGTTGGCGATCACGGGAATATTCACCGCGCACTTGACGGCGGCTATGGTGTCGTATTCGGCGTCCCCGGTGTACGCGCATGCGCGCGTGCGTCCGTGTATCGCCAGCAACTGTATGCCGGCGTCCTCAGCGAGTCGTGCCACGCTTACCGCATTTCGGTTGCTTCGGTCCCACCCGGTGCGTATCTTGAGCGTCACCGGCACCTGCACCGCATGCACCACGGCATCGATGATGCGTTTTACCAGCGGTTCGTTCTGCAGCAGCGCCGAACCCGCCATGACGTTACACACCTTCTTGGCTGGGCATCCCATGTTGATATCGATGATCTGCGCGCCCTGATCGACGTTATAACGCGCCGCTTCCGCCATCATCGCCGGATCGGCACCCGCGATCTGCACGGATATCGGATCGACTTCACCTTCATGATTGGCGCGTCGTCGCGTTTTTTCGGAACCCCACAACAACGAGTTGCTTGCCACCATTTCCGATACCGCCATGCCTGCACCCATGCGCTTGCACAACTGGCGGAACGGCCGGTCAGTCACGCCCGCCATGGGCGCCACGACCAAATTGTTCTTGAGTTGATAGGGACCGACGCGCATCTTTGATTAACCTGGGATCGAAACGGGAAATTCGGAGAAAGGGCGTCATTGTAATCTCGTCGCAGTGCCAAGAAAAGCGACGCTTGTAAATAATTACGACACTCAACCGCGCGCGCCGAACATCATGCGGCGCGCAAGAAAATTCTTCGCGCCTGGCAGGACTTCCAGTGCACCCAGCGCTGCGCTGCGCACGCCACCAAGCAGCGGGATGTTTTTGCGAAACAAATGGATCAGTGAATCAGTGAACAAAATGGTGGCGATTCGATCAAAACGTCGTTGTGAGAAATATGAATTTAGCACCGCGTTGTCGCCGATGTCCTCCCCGGCATGGTTCACGACGGTACGTATGAGTTCCCACGCATCGCGCAATCCCAGATTGAATCCCTGGCCAGCCACCGGATGCAGTGTTTGTGCGGCATTGCCTATTAATAACGTTCGCACCGCAACCGGGCAGGTTGCGTATTTGAGTGCAAGCGGGAAAACATCGCGCCGGCCTGGCGCGCTAAAGACACCGAGCGACGCGCCGAATTCATCCTGTAGCCGCGCGCAAAATTCCTTGTCGCCCACCGCCGCAAGCGCTTGTGCATGCTGCGGTTGCATCGTCCACACCAGCGACCAGCCAGCCGCGAACGGCAGCAGCGCAAGCGGGCCTTCCGGGGTAAATCGTTCATAGGCCCGATTTTGGTGTACGTGCTCGCTCGTGATATCACAGACCAGGGCCGATTGATGATAGTCACGCGTTTTTACGGCTGTCATCTTGAGTTGCGTTCCACCATCGGCAACCACGATCAATTGTGCCGCCAGTCGCTCTCCCGTCGCGGTGATGGCGCTTGCGCCGCGCGCATCGGTGCCGACCTCTTGCGCCGTGTGGCCCTCCATCACGCGCACGCCGCTGTCGACGAGCGCCGCCGCAAGCGTACGTTGCAGCACCGCATAGCGCACCACGTAACCCAAGGCGGACACGCCGGAATCGGCCGCGTCCAGGTTAACGCGGCCGAATGCGCGGCGCTGGGAAACGGTGATGTGATGTATGGGCGTTGCCGCCGTGGCTAGCGCGGGCCACACACCGAGCCTGTCGAGGATCAGGCGGCTGCCTTGCGAGAGCGCAATCGTGCGGCCGTCATCGACTCCCGCGGTGTTGCCGGCGCGCGCCTCAAGCAACGCAATTTTTCGACCGCTGTCGCGCAGGCCCAGCGCCAGTGCAGAACCTACCGGGCCACCGCCGGCGATGACAATGTCGAATATTTCATTCACGGCTACGCATGACCGCTTCAATATCGGCAACGGAACGGGGTGCGGCCAGCGTCAGAACTTCGTTGCCGTCCATGGTAACCAGCACGTCATCTTCAATGCGAATACCGATGTTTTCCAAATGCCGCGGAACGCCGGCTCCGGGACGGATATAACACCCCGGCTCCACGGTCAGCACCATCCCTGGTTCGAGCGCGCGCCACTGGTTGGCACGCTTGTAATCTCCGGCATCATGCACATCGAGCCCCAGCCAGTGGCCGGTTCTATGCATGTAGAACTGCTTGTAATCTCCGGTTTCGATTACCTTGTCCACACTGCCCTGACACAAACCCAGATCTACCAGTCCCTGCGCCAGCACGCGAACCGCGGTGTCGTGCGGCACATTCCACGTCACGCCCGGGCGCACCACCGCAATGGCCGCGGTCTGCGCCGCAAGTACCATTTGATAGACGTCGCGCTGGGCCGGCGCAAACGCACCACTGACCGGAAACGTGCGGGTGATGTCCGACGCATATCCGTCCAGTTCGCAGCCGGCGTCTATCAGCAGCAACTCTCCGTCGCGTAACGGCGCGTTGTTTTGAACGTAGTGCAGCACGCAGGCGTTGGCGCCGCCGGCGACGATGGGCGTATAAGCCGGCGCCTGCGCCCCATAGCGGCGAAACTCATGCAACAGTTCGGCTTCGATTTCGTATTCGGTGCCGCCCGGGCTTGTCATGCGCATGGCGCGTTTATGCGCCCCCGTCGAAATCCGTGCCGCGCGCCGCATGATGGCCAGTTCATGTGTGTCTTTGATCAGACGCATTTCATCAATGGGCGGATGTAAATCGTGCATGATCGCCGGCGCGGCTACCCCGGCACGCGCCTGCGCGCGCACGGCATTGAGCCAGCCCAGTACGCGCGTGTCCCAATGGCTGTCCGATCCCAGGTGACAATAAAGCTGCGGTTGATCCGCCAGCAGCTTCGGCATTACCTCGTCCAGTTCCGATATTGCATGGGTTTCGTCAAAACCAAATTTTCCCCGTGCCAGCTCCGTGCCATGGCGAAAACCCTCCCACGTCTCGCGCTCGGCGTCGCGTTCGCGACAAAAAAGAATATGTCGCGGCGTTGCGCCGGCGATGATGACCAGCACTGCTTCCGGTTCCGCGAATCCGGTCAGGTAATAAAAATAGCTGTCATAGCGGTAGGCGTAGTGCGCGTCGCGATTACGTATCTGCTCGGGCGCGGTCGGCAGCACGACCACACCTTGCTGTATGGTTTGCGCCAACCGGCTGCGCCGCTGCGCGTAGTCGGCCGGCACGTCAATGGTGTCGTCGGGGTTGGGCATGAACAAATTATAAGCTCGAATGAAAAAGGAAAATCAAGATGCCGTAAGTTCGCGGTTAAGATCGATCAACCGCTGCGCTGTTCCGATATCGCGCCAACGACCTTGATAGTGTTCGCCACTGACACGGTTCAACTCGATCTGTCCGCGTAGCAGCGGTGCGAGCGGTGCGACGGAGCCACGCGCGACATTGTCGAACATTTCGCCGCGGTACGCACCTATGCCGCTGAAGGTCAGACGCGCACCCTGCAGCATCACGCGCCCGTCACTCAGTGCAAAATCTCCGTCTGGATGATGATCACGGTTGTCGACCAGGACGAGATGCGCGATAAATCCCGGCTCGGCCAGCCGCCTGACTGTGCGCGCTAAAGCGAGGTAATCGTAATCGCAAAATACATCGGCGTTGACGACCGCAAAGGTGGAGTCGCTTATCAACGGCAACGCATAAGTGATGCCGCCGGCCGTCTCCAACGCCCGGGATTCGCGTGAATAAGCGATTTCCACGCCAAATTGCGAGCCCGTGCCGAGACTAGCCTCAATCTGCGCCCCGAGGTGAGCGAGATTTACGACGATACGCCTGAACCCGGCTGCGGCAAGTTTTTCGACGTGCCATGCAATCAGCGGTTTGCCGCCGGCTTCAAGCAATGCCTTGGGTGTCGTATCGGTAAGCGGTCGCATGCGCTCGCCGCGCCCCGCGGCTAGTATTATCGCCTGCACTTCAAGCTGCCGAAAGTGGCGGTCACAATTTTTCCGCTGCATGCAGAGCTGCGCATGATAGGCATCACTGAGTGCTCGCCGCCGATGATAGGCCTTCGATTTGATCGAGCAAGGTCCGCAGAGGCTTTAATCCGGCATAGCGGCCTGCGACCGCACGCACATAACCAACAAACCGGGGCGTATCTTTGAGGTAGCCGCTTTTTCCGTCCCGATAGTTGAGGCGTGCGAATATTCCCAAGACTTTCAGATGCCGCTGCAGGCCCATCCACTCGAAATCGCGGTAAAACGTGCCGAAATCGGCATTAACTGGCAGGTTCGCGCGTTTGGCCTTCTCCCAATAACGCGCCGTCCAGTCCAGTATGCGTTCCTCCTCCCAACTCACAAACGCATCCTTGAACAGGGATGCGACGTCATACGTGATCGGCCCGTACACGGCGTCCTGGAAGTCGAGCACCCCGGGATTGGGATCGCATACCATCAGGTTACGCGGCATGTAGTCGCGATGTACATAGACCGACGGTTGACTAAGGTTGTTGCGGATAATCAGATCAAACAACGTCAACAGTTCCTGACGCTGAACATCGGTCAGCGTTACACCACGATGACGTTGCACGTACCATTCCGGGAAAAGGAGGAGCTCCCGCCTCAGTAAGGCCGCATCATAAACGGGCAGTACGTCGGGTCGGCTGGCGAGCTGCCAACGCAGCAGCGCATCGAGTGCGTCACCAAACAAGCGCCCTGCGCTTTGCTCATCGAGCGCCTGCAAAAAACTCACGTTACCGAGATCGGTGAGCAGCAGGAATCCGCGTTCGATGTCCTGCTCGATGACCTCGGGTACATGCACGCCCGCTTGCGCCATCAGATTCGCAACATGCACGAAAGGACGGCAATCCTCATGGTCCGGCGGGGCATCCATCGCAATCAGCGACCGGCCGTTTGCCTGCACCCGAAAATAACGCCGGAAGCTGGCATCCGCGGATGCCGGTTCAAGATTAAGCGCCGTCAAGTTTAACCGGTCTTCAATCCAATGCTGAAGCTGCTGCTTGCGATCCAAGTGATGCATTGCCTAATTTCGAAATTTGTGCGATTTTATCACTCTACCCTAACTGTACTGAAAATGACCCCTTACCGGATTAAGCTCATTGCGTTGCTTGTGTCCTGCACCTGTGTCAGTGCCGGCGCCGCTGATGACAACCCTCTCGGCCTCAAACCCGGCGACGGGGGTGTCCGTCTCAAACTGCAACCGACGTTGATACATGTCGTCCCGGGCTATAAAGACAAGGTGCCGGCTTTTATCGATGCCGACACCATACAGGGTCATCAAGACAAGGAACTCGAGGCTGAAGGGTCGGTTCGCCTACGCCGTCGTGGACAGGCGATATTTGCGGATTGGCTGCGATACGACACGCCCGACAACGAGATTACCGCTCAAGGTGCAGTGCGCATTGAACAACGCGGCGATGTGCTTGAAGGATCGGGCCTGCGCATGAACCTCGAGTCCGAACGCGGCGCGATCGAGAAGCCACGATACCAGGTGCAAGTCAGCGGCACGCGCGGTCGAGGCGACGGCGAGCGCATCGTCATTGAAGGCGAAAACAAATACAGAATACTTGGCGGCAGCTATACATCGTGCGAAGTCGGAAACGATGACTGGTTCGTACGCTCCAGTGAATTCGAGATCGATAAGGAGCGGCAGCTGGGCACCGCGCGTAATGCGAGCATTATTTTCCTCGGCAACACCATACTTTACGCCCCGTATCTGACGTTCTCGCTCGATCGTCAACGTAAATCGGGGTTTCTGTCACCCACCTTCGGGACGACCGGCAATTCGGGCGCGGAGTTTTCGATTCCCTACTACTGGAATCTTGCGCCCAATCGCGATGCGACCATAACGCCGCGCATACTGCAAAAACGCGGCCTGATGGTGAACAACGAGTTCCGCTATCTGGAACCGACGTCATCCGGAGTGATGCGCTTTGAAGCATTGCCCGGCGATCGTGTCAGAAATGACGAAAACCGTTTTGCATTTACTTTAAATCATCGCCAAGCATGGAATGGCGGATGGGTCGGCAACCTAAATGTCCAGAAGGTCTCCGACGATAATTACTTTACCGATCTGTCTACTCAAGTTGCGGCGACTTCGCAGTCAGTGCTGCCCCGCGAAGGGAGTTTGGCCAAGGGCGGTTCGTGGTGGAATGGCGGAACCTGGGGCGCTGCGGCGCTCGTTCAACGCTGGCAAACGTTGCAAACCGACCCACTGAATCCGCTGACGCCGCCATACAACCGCAGCATGCTTACCTTGAGCGCCGCCAAACAAAACCTCGGTTTCACGGATTTTGAATTCAGCAGCAGCGTGGTCAATTTTACGCACCCTAGCTTGACCAACGGCAGACGCGCCGTGGCCTACCCCGCGCTCAGCGCGCCGCTGCAAAACGCATATGCATATATGACGCCCAAGATAGGCGCGCATATTTCATATTACAGCCTCGACAGTACGGCGCTTACCCAGCGTCATCAGAGTCGTGTGACGCCCATACTCTCCACCGACAGCGGACTGGTTTTCGAGCGCAATGCCCGGTTCTACGGGCAGAACCTGCTGCAAACCCTGGAACCAAAGTTATATTACGTATATATCCCGACCCGGCAGCAGAACCTGATACCCAACTTCGATAGCTCCCTGCAGGACATTAATTTTGCCACGCTATCTTCGGAGAATCAGTTCAGCGGCAACGACCGCATCAATGACGCGAACCAGATCACGCTGGGCGTTACCTCGCGGCTGCTGCATCAGGACAGCGGTATAGAACGGCTGCGCGTGGGACTGGGGCAGCGCTTTTACTTTAAGTCGCAGGAAGTGACATTGCCGGGCGTAACCGCGCGTAACAGTTCGAACTCCGATCTGCTGGCGGTACTGAGCGGAACGGTGGCCCCACACTGGACGGCGGACGCGGGCTGGCAATACACGACCGATCTGTCGCAAACGCAAAGACTCAATCTGGGCACCCACTATCAGCCGGAGCGCGGCAAAGTCATCAACATCAATTACCGCTACACCAATGGCGCCCTGCTCACTCCCGCGCCGTTGTCCGTTAGCCCCACCGCAACGGTGTCCTCGGTTAACAACACCCTGCGTCAAATTGATCTGTCGTCACAATGGCCGCTGACCCGACGTCTGAGCGGAATCGCGCGCTGGAACTATTCAATTCAGGATAGCAAGCTGGTCGAGGGAATCGCCGGTCTGGAGTACGATGGTGCATGTTGGGCTTTCCGGGTTGTGGCACATCGTTTCTCGACCGCAACCCAAAACCAGGTCAGTTCAATATTCATGCAACTGGAACTGAACGGAGTTTCAAAAATCGGCTCTAATCCGCTGGATCTGTTGCGTCGAAACATTTCCGGTTACTATCGTCAAGATCTGCAATCCACGCGCCCCGGTGATTTCTTTCCGGATCGTTAGTTTTAGTTCACCTGACAAAATGAAAATCTTCTTCGCACCTACGGTTGCCATGGTAAGCCTCGCGCTAGTCGCGCTTTGCGTCATGCCTCACGCAATCGCGCAAAAACCCGCCAACCGCATCCTGCTCCTGGACCGGATAGTCACCATCGTCAACGACGAAGTCATCACGCGCCGCGATCTGAATGAGAAAGTGGATGTGGTTCTGACGCAGCTGCGTCAGCAGGGCACACCCCCGCCGGCACGAGAAGTGCTTGAAAAACAGGTGCTTGAGCGCATGGTCTACTCCCGGGTGCAACTCCAGTTCGCCAAGGAAAACGGCGTGCGCATCGACGATGCCGCGCTCGATGCGGCTATCATCCGCATTGCGGAAAGCAACAAAATATCGACCGCCGTACTGCGACAAACGCTGGAAAAGGATGGAATAAACTTCGCCTCGTTTCGTAACGATGTGCGCGATGAAATCACGCTTGCGCGGCTGCGCGAGCGTGAAGTTGACAGCAAGACCACGATCACGGAAAGCGAAATCGATAACCTGCTCAGTACGCTGCAGGGCCAGGAAGGAAAAGGCGATGAATACAATATCGCCCATATACTCGTCCGGGTTCCGGAACAGGCAAGCCCGGAACAGCTTCAACAGCGTCGCGCACGTGCCGAACAGGCGCTGGCGCAAATTCGCGGTGGTGCCGATTTTCGCCAGATTGCAGCCAGTTTCTCCGATGCGCCCGACGCCGTGCAGGGTGGCGCCATGGGTTGGCGCGAACTCGTACAACTGCCGACCATTTTTGCAGAGGCCGTGAAAACCCTTAAAGCGGGCGAAACCAGCGGCGTACTGCGCAGCTCCAATGGCTTTCATCTCGTGCGCGTCAACGACCGGCGAGGCCTAAATGCACCGATGATCGTGTCCCAGACACGAGCACGGCATATTCTAATCAAGACCAGCGAACTGGTATCTGAAAACGAAGCCAAGGAGCGCATGATCAAACTCAAGGAACGCCTCGACAACAATGCGGATTTTGCGGAACTCGCGCGTTTGCAGTCCGAGGACTCCAGTGCCTCGCGCGGCGGGGAACTGGGCTGGCTGACGCCAGGCGATACCGTGCCGGAGTTTGAAAAAGCGATGGACGCCCTGAAACCCATGCAGATCAGCGAACCCGTGCGTTCCCCGTTCGGGTGGCACCTGATACAGGTCCAGGAACGTCGTAGCCAGGATATGTCTGGCCAACAACAACGCTTGCAGGCACGCCAGGCGCTGCGCGCGCAAAAATCCGACGAAGCGTATCAGGAATGGGTGCGGCAACTGCGTGACAAAGCGTTTGTGGAGTATCGCCTCGAAGAGCGGTAATCTCGCGGCGCACGTGTGCGCGCCGTCGCCCACGAAACGTGGGGCTGTCTGCCCCCCCTCATACCCGAAGCAATCAGCAACGAAAATGCCCACCGCAGCCCCCCCATATCCTATGACACCGGTGATCGCCGTCACGCCGGGCGAACCCGCCGGCATAGGTCCCGATTTATGCATTGCACTTGCGCAGGAGCCGCAAGACGAATTTTTGGTACTGATCGCGGATCGTGACATGCTCGCGCAGCGCGCGCATCTGTTGGGGCTGCCGTGGCGCGCACTCCCGTTCGATCCTTCCCATAAGCCACCCTTCGAACCAGGTATGCTGCCCGTCGTTCATGTACCGCTCGCCGTGCCGGTCAGCGCAGGTAGACTGGACCCCGGCAATGCCGCCTATGTACTGCATACGCTGGAAACGGCGGCGGACGGTTGCGGCAGCGGTCTATTCGGCGCAATGGCAACCGCACCCGTGCACAAGGGCGTAATCAACGATGCCGGTATTCCGTTTACCGGGCACACCGAATTTCTCGCCGAACGCACCGCGACACCCCACGTCGTAATGATGCTGATCGGCGGCGGACTGCGCGTGGCGCTCGCAACCACTCATATGGCGGTGAAAGATATTGCGCGGCATATTACCCGCGACAGTCTCGAGAAGACGCTGCGCGTGCTGCAGCACGACTTGAAAACGCGCTTCGGCATCGCGCATCCTCGTATCGCCGTGGCTGGCCTGAATCCCCACGCCGGCGAGTCCGGGCACCTGGGACGCGAGGAAATCGACATCATGATTCCGCTGCTGGAACAACTGCGCGGCGAAGGCATGCGCTTATCAGGCCCCACACCCGCGGATACGCTCTTCAATCCCGAGCAATTGCGCGACTGCGATTGCGTGTTGACGATGTATCACGACCAGGGACTGCCGGTACTCAAATATGCAAGCTTTGGCAGCGGCGTCAATGTGACGCTCGGTTTGCCTATCATCCGCACATCGGTTGACCACGGAACCGCGCTAGGCCTTGCCGGCACCGGCAAGGCGGATGCCGGCAGCCTGCGCGCGGCCATCAGCCTGGCTGCGGCGCTGGCGCGCGGCCGCGCCTGATGCGCGCGGAAACTGCTCCTGATTTGCCATGAATCACCGGCCGCGCAGGCGATTCAGTCAGAACTTTCTGGTCGACGCCGCGATGATCGCCGCTATCGTCGCGGCGCTGCGCCCGCGGCAAGACGAGCATATCGTCGAAATCGGGCCCGGCTTGGGCGCGTTGACCCGGCCGTTGCTGATGGCGACGGAGCATGTGCATGCGATTGAAGTCGACCGTGACCTGGCGGCTCTATTGGAAAAGGAGTTTGGCGCGCGGCTCAAGTTGCACGTCAGCGATGTGCTGAAATTCGATTTTTCGTCGTTGGGAAACGATCTGCGCGTCATAGGAAATCTGCCCTATCACATCTCAACACCAGTACTCTTTCATGTTGCGCAGTTCTGCGATCAGATACGCGATATCCATGTAATGCTGCAAAAAGAAGTGGTCGCGCGCATGACCGCCGCGCCGTCCGACAGCAACTACAGCCGGCTGTCCGTCATGTTGCAGTACCGGTTCTCCGTGGAGAAACTTATTGACGTGCCGGCGACGGCGTTCAACCCCGCCCCCGCGGTAGAGTCTGCCGTGGCACGCCTGATTCCGTTGCGCCCCATGCCCCACATCGCAAACGATGAGGACGCATTCGCGCGGGTGGTTGCCGCCGCCTTTTCACAGCGACGCAAGACATTGCGCAATTCGCTCAGGGAGTATGTATCGGAACGTGATTTTGACAAGCTGTCGATAGCCCCGGAGATGCGTGCGCAGAACCTGGGCGTGGAACACTATGTCGCGATCGCCAACCACATTGTGAATCGCGATTCATGAACGTTTTTTCTGTATGAATTCGGTTTCATATCCGCCCGTGTCCTCGACAAATGCAATGACCGTGGTGCCGTGTTTCATCGGACCGACCGCGCGTGTGAATTTAAAAGTCTCATATCATCCTCCGATTGGTCACACTTGCACTATCTCGAAATCCTCCTTGCGCGCACCACACTCGGGGCATACCCAATTGATGGGCACATCGTCCCAGCGCGTGCCCGCCGCGATGCCTTCATCGGGGATGCCGGCCGACTCGTCATACGTGAATCCGCAGATCAAGCACATGTAAGTCTTATAGCCACCGGCGCCTGTGTTTGCCATGTATACCCCGCAATCTAAGCTAAAATGCGATTTTAGCAATACCGCCCGCCACTAAACAGCCTTCCCACCACGGACTATGGGTAATCCAGAACAATTCCCAGCTCCGCCGATAGTGCTCGCCTTCGCCGCGACGGATCCGAGCGGCGGCGCGGGCCTGCAGGCGGATGTGATGACGCTCGCAAGCATGGGATGTCATCCGGTGTCGGTGGTCACGGCCGCCACCATACAGGACACCATGGGCGTCGAAGATATCATGGCGCTTGATGCGGAGTGGGTGGCGGACCAAGCGCGATGCGTGCTTGAGGATATGCCGGTTTCCGCATTCAAGATCGGCGTGCTCGGGAGTGCCGAGAATATCGCCGCTATCGCGGAGGTTATATCCGATTATCCGGAAGTCCCGCTGATACTCGACCCGGTGCTGGCATCCGGTCGTGGCGATGACCTGGCGACCGACGAAATGATAGTCGCGTTGCGCGAACTGCTTATCCCCCAGTCCACCATCATCACGCCTAACAGCGTGGAAGCGCGCCGGCTGGTTCAGGAAGAAGGCGAGGACGACATAGACCTCGCGGAATGCGCGCGCCGCCTCCTCGCCACCGGCTGCGAATACGTATTGATTACGGGTACGCACGAAAATACGCCACAGGTCATCAATACCTTGTACGGCCAAGATGGCGTGATACGGAGTGACAGCTGGGAACGTTTGCCGGGTACTTATCACGGCTCGGGATGCACGCTGGCTTCGGCGATTGCGGCAACCATAGCCAACGGGCTCAGCGTCAGTGAAGCGGTGAAGGACGCACAGGAATATACGTGGCAGACGCTTAAGGCGGCTTTTCGACCCGGCATGGGCCAATACATACCCGACCGCCTGTTCTGGGCGCGCGAGGATGCGCCTGCGAATGAAAAAGACGGTTAGCGGCCTGTATGCGGTGACGCCGGATTTGGGCGACACCGCGCTGTTGCTCAAACTCACGCGCGCTGCGCTGGCGGGCGGTGCCCGCGTCGTTCAATACCGCAACAAGATTGCGGATGATGCCCTGCGACTCGAGCAGGCAACAGCGTTACGTTCGCTGTGCCACGAATATGGCACGGCACTGATCATCAATGACCACGTCGAACTGGCGTGCGAAATTGACGCGGACGGCGTGCATGTAGGCGCCGATGACGCCGGTGTAACGACGGCACGAGCCCGGCTGGGTCCCAACAAGATCATCGGTGCTTCGTGTTACGACACCCTGCAGCGCGCGCGCGATGCGGCAGCGCAAGGCGCGGACTATGTTGCCTTTGGCAGTTTCTTCTTATCGGCGGTCAAACCGGGCGCCGTGCGTGCACCGCTCTCCCTGCTGCGCGAAGCTGGTGCGCAGGTTGATGTGCCTGTCGTCGCGATAGGCGGCATCACACACGCCAATGCACCCGAACTGATCAGCGCCGGCGTTGATGCAGTTGCAGTAATATCCGCATTGTTTGCCGCGCCAGATGTCGAAACCGCAGCGCGCGTATTCTGCAAGTTGTTTCCCGCAAAGCACCAATGACCGAGACCTCGACACGCAATGAAGAATTGTACGCCGCGGCGCAAATGGTTATTCCCGGCGGCGTCAATTCACCGGTACGCGCGTTTCGCGCCGTCGGTGGCACACCGCGGTTTTTTTCGCGTGGCATCGGGCCCAGGGTGTGGGATGTGGATGACAAAGCCTATATCGACTATGTGGGATCATGGGGACCCTTGATCCTGGGTCACGCCCATCCTGCAGTGGTCGAGGCCGTGCAACAGGCCGCCACCCGCGGATTGAGCTTCGGTGCGCCGACCGCAGCCGAAGGCGAACTTGCTGAATTTCTGTGCCGCAGCGTGCCGGGCATGGAACAGGTACGACTGGTGAGTTCGGGAACCGAAGCCACCATGAGTGCAATCCGCCTTGCGCGCGGATTTACCGGACGCTCCGATATCGTGAAGTTCGAAGGCTGTTACCACGGTCACGCTGACGCCCTGCTGGTCAAAGCCGGATCGGGCGCGTTGACATTCGGCAATCCGAGTTCCGCGGGTGTTACCGCTGAAACCGCCGCGCACACCTTGGTGCTTGAATACAACAATGTGGAGACGCTCGAAACGTTGTTCGCGCGCCAAGGAGACACGATTGCGTGCGTCATTGTCGAACCTGTCGCGGGAAACATGAATGTCGTGCTGCCGGCAGACAAGTTCCTCGATACGTTGCGAGCACTATGCACGCGCCACGGTGCGTTGCTCATTTTTGATGAGGTGATGACCGGTTTCCGCGTCGGACCCAGGGGCGCCCAGGGTTTGTACGGCATTACGGCGGATCTTATAACGCTCGGGAAAGTGATCGGTGGCGGCATGCCGCTAGGCGCATTTGGCGGCAGGCGTGACGTCATGCAAATGCTGGCGCCGGTGGGCCCCGTCTATCAGGCAGGCACGCTGTCGGGTAACCCAATTGCGGTTGCAGCAGGACTGGCAACACTACAGGAAATTGCAGTGCCGGGATTTTACGACCGTCTCACGGCCAGCACGCGAGCCCTGGTTGTGGGCCTTACCCGCGTTGCACGCGAGCACAATACTATTTTCTCGGCGCAGTCTGTCGGTGGCATGTTCGGGATTTATTTTCGGGAGACACCACCGACCTCCTACGCCGAAGTCATGCAATGCGACGCTGCCGAATTCAATCGTTTTTTCCATGCCATGCTGGATACGGGTATCTATTACGCGCCGTCGGCCTTTGAAGCGGGGTTTGTATCAGCAGCTCATGGCGTCGGGGAAATTGAAGCGACGATCGCCGCGGCGCGCGCGTATTTTGCAACGGCGTCGGGATCGCGCATTGCGCCAGCTCAATAAAAACAGGGCGGCGGCGCCCTGTTCCAAGTGCGGACTAACGCAATCCCATAATGTATTCCGCGACGGCCTTGATTTCCTGGTCCGACATCTTGACAGCGGTCATGCTCATCATCTTGTTCGGATCGTTGCTCCGCTCACCGGCGCGAAACGCCTGCAGTTGCGCGGACGTGTACTCTGCGTATTGCCCAGCGAGACGCGGGTATTGGGCAGGAATACCGGCACCATTGGGACCATGACACGAAGCGCATGCAGCGATACCCTTGGCCGCCACCCCACCCCGGTAAATCTGCTGGCCCATCTTGACCAGATCCGGATTCTTGGCGGCACGCGCTTTGGGTTTCTGCCCTTCAAAGTAAGCGCCGAGGTTTTTCATATCCGCCGGCGACAATGCGGTCGCCATCCCCAACATGACCGGATTCTTGCGCTCGCCAGACTTGAAGTTGGCGAGCTGTTTGGCGATGTAATCAGCATGCTGACCTGCGAGCACGGGATTTGCCGGACTCGCGCTATTGCCATCAGCGGCATGGCAAGCGGCACACACGCTGGTAATGATCTGCTGCGCTTTTGCCGGATCAGCTTTATCCGCCGGATCCGCAGCATGGGTAAGCATAGCGGAACCTGCGCACGCGACAACCAATAATGCTGTAAAAACCCTCATGCAATCTCCTTGCGGCATTTCAACCCTGAGAAAACGCCGTATTCTATCGAAAACACCCTTCCTAGGCTAGATTACCCATTTCATGGCGACACTTAAGAACATCGAATTCGTAACCACGGTGGCCGCGACATGCAATCTACCACCGCCTTGCGGCGCGGAAGTTGCGTTTGTCGGGCGTTCCAACGCCGGTAAGTCAAGCGCAATTAACGCACTCGCGCAGCGTAAGCGGATGGCGTTTGTCAGCAAAACGCCCGGTCGCACGCAACATATCAACTTCTTTCGCGTAGGCACCGAACAGTATCTGGTCGATTTGCCCGGATATGGCTATGCGGCAGTGCCGGCCGCAGCTCGCGCGCACTGGAATGAACTGATCGGCAGCTATATACAGTCCAGGCCGTCCCTGCGCGGCATCATCCTGATCATGGACGCACGGCGTCCAATGACGGTATTGGACGAAGAACTTTTTGCGTGGGTGAAACCGACCGGCACGCCGATACACATACTACTCAGCAAGGCGGACAAGCTTACACGCAGGCAGGCGGATGAAACGTTGCGTCGCGTGGACCATGTCCTGCGCGCAAACTATGGAAACTGTAGCGTTCAGCTTTTTTCCAGTCCCAAGAAGACCGGTATTCCCGAAGCCGCCGAAATAATCCGGAATTGGCTGGACCACGATGACAATAAAAAGCCCCCGGTAAAGGGGAATAAACCGGGGGCGAAGCCCTAATAAGTATTAAGGCACCCGCTCAGGGAGGAGAAGCGGGAGACAGTAAAACCGTCTACAGTTATGACTATAATAACGTCGGCAAGTTCCCTCGCAGACGCAGAAATTAGACATGTTATTTCAAAGGCTTATGAAATTTTCATGAAAATGATCGGAAATTTTCCGCAACGTCGCATGCGCCGCAATCGCAGGGACGATTTTTCGCGCAGGCTGGTGCGTCAGCATCGATTGAGCGCCGATGACCTGATTTATCCGATGTTTGTCATCGACGGCAAGCGCCGTTCGCAACAGATCGCGGCCATGCCGGGAGTCGCGCGTCACAGCATTGATCACCTGCTACTCGAGGCGGAGCAATGCCTGAAGCTGCGGATCCCTGCGGTTGCGATATTCCCGGCCATAGAGCCCAGTCTGAAAACCGCCGACGGGCGCGAAGCGGCCAATCCCAAAGGATTGGTGCCACGAACCGTCGCAGCGTTGAAAAAGCGCTTTCCGGAGCTGGGTGTTATTACCGATGTTGCGCTTGACCCTTATACAACACATGGTCACGACGGCGTGATTGACAAATCCGGATACGTCCTGAACGACGAAACCATTGCAATCCTGAAACGCCAGGCGCTGGTGTGTGCCGCCGCAGGTGTCGATATCGTAGCGCCGTCGGACATGATGGATGGCCGCATAGGCGCGATACGTACCGCGCTGGATAACAAAAAGTTTATTCACACACGCATACTCGCCTATGCTGCGAAATTCGCGTCGGGATTCTACGGGCCGTTTCGCGATGCGGTCGGGTCGGCTGCACAACTCGGCGTCGGCGACAAGTTCAACTATCAAATGGATTACGCCAACAGTGATGAAGCGCTATGGGAAGTCGGGCTTGATCTCGCCGAGGGCGCCGATATGGTGATGGTCAAGCCGGGCATGCCCTATCTCGATATCATTCGCCGGGTCAAAGATGAATTCAAGGCGCCGACGTTCGTATATCAGGTAAGTGGCGAATATTCCATGCTGATGGCTGCGGTCCAGAACGGCTGGCTGGACGAAAAAAAGTGCGTGGCGGAAAGTCTCACGGCGTTCAAGCGGGCGGGCGCGGATGCGATACTCACCTACTTCGCGATAAAAGCAGCGGCCTGGCTCAAGGAAGCTGGCTGATACGCGCTGACAATAGCGCCACGAGGGCATCGCGTCCCGCGCGTGCGACCGCTTTCCCGTCGGGACTAGTTTTAAGTTGCGCGCGCTGATTGTTCAACGATAACAACGTTATTCGTACTTCGACGCCTTGGTATTCAAATACGATAACCGGTGCATTGAGTAGCACCCCACCCTCGTACAGCCGTTGTTCGTCGCGGCTGAAATCGATGCCACGATTGATCAAATTAAGCTCGGCCGCCTTGCCGTTGTCGGTGTAGAGTTGAAAATGTACGGTCGCGTACCGGCCCGCGCTTCCGGTAAGTACTGGACCTGTCAGTTGCAGATTGAATTCGCTGAACTGCTCCATGACCTCAAGCGCAAGGCGGCGCAATTCGTGGAGCTGTCCGGCATGTTCCTGTTGGAATAAAGCGCGATATTCCTTAAGCGCAGCGTCGATCTCATCATTGGTCGGCAACTGGCGCGTTTCCGCCACGCCGGCCTGGCGTGCGGCTTTGCGTTTTGCCTGTCCGTAGTCCTCGATTCCATCCTGCGCCATCAGACGCGCGGCGAGGTGCGCAATACGAGTCCGCGTGAGATTTCGTTCGGAGTTGCGTGCCATGGCCGGCTCTAGGATCAGAAAAGCTGGCTCTTGACGTCCTCCGGCGATTTCGTCGTACCTGGCGTCGCGCCCGGCGGTGCCGATTCGCTGTCGCGTTCATCCGGCAGAGATTCCTGATAAAAGTATTCAACGATACCCTTGCCTTCGGTGTCGCGCAGACCGGTGACCGAGTTGATCCTTGCCTGTACGACTCCCTCCGGCATATTACGCGGCAATTCTTCAACACCTTTCATCGCTTTTTCCATATATGCCATCCACATCGGCAAAGCGGCTTGCGATCCAGTTTCGTTGTGGCCGAGGGTATGCGGGTTGTCGAATCCCATCCATGCCACCGCGACCACTCCGGTGCCAAATCCGCAAAACCAGGCATCAATAAAATCGTTGGTTGTGCCGGTCTTGCCGCCAAGATCGTTGCGTCCGAGTTTCATGGCACGCGCCGCGGTGCCCATCCTGACAACGTCCTGCATGATGCTGGTCATGATGAACGCATTGCGCGGATCTATGATCGGTTCGGCATTTTCGCCGGCGCGTTCGGCTCGCGCCTGAACCACGACTTTGCCTTTGGCATCTTCGATGCGCGTAATGAAATAGGGGGTTACACGAAACCCCCCGTTCGCGAATACCGAATAGGCGCTCACCATCTGCATAGGCGTAACATTACCCGCGCCTAGCGCCATCGTGAGGTACGGCGGATGATACTTGGGGTCGAAGCCAAATCGCGCTACATAGTCTTGCGCATATTGCGGCGTGATTGCCTGCAATATCCGCACTGAAACCAGATTTTTCGACTTGATTAGCGCCGTGCGCATGCGCATCGGCCCTTCAAACTTGCCGTCAAAGTTCTTGGGCTCCCACGACTGGGAGCCGGTCTGGCTGGCATCAAATACCAGAGGCGCATCGTTAATTACCGTCGCGGCGGTAAATCCTTTTTCAAGTGCCGCAGAATAAATAAACGGTTTGAAGCTCGACCCGGGTTGGCGGAGTGCCTGGGTTACATGATTGTATTTATTGCGATTAAAGTCAAAACCGCCGACCAGCGCACGTATCGCGCCATCCACCGGATTCATGGCGGTGATAGCTGCTTCGACTTGCGGTAGTTGGGTAATCTGCCACTGGCCTTTCTCGGATTTGACGACACGGATGACTGCGCCTCGCCGCAGGCGCTGGTTGGCGGGCGCCTTGTCACCCAGCATTCTTTGCGCAAACCGGAGTCCGTCGCCGCTGATTTCCAAGGTCTCGCCACCTTTGCGGTAGATCTTGACTGCCCTTACGCTGGCATCTAGTACCAGCGCGGGAAAAATATCGTCACTGTCAGATTCATCCTGCAGCGCGTCCTCAAAATCTTCCTCGGTGGGTTGTGCGCCAAGTTCGACGTAGCTCTCGGGGCCTCGATAGCCATGTCTCTGGTCATATTCCATGATGCCCTTGCGCACCGCCTGATACGCCGCGTCCTGATGCAGGACGGACAGGGTGGTGTATACCCGGATGCCACGCGTGTATGTGTCTTCCTGAAATCGGTCATAGACAACCTGCCGCACCATTTCGGCGAAATAATCCGCTTTGACTGCGTATTCGTTGACGTATCTCTTCACCGACAGTTGCTGTTTGTCGGCACCCTGCCACTGTTCGTCGCTGATGTATCCAAGCTCGCGCATGCGCCGCATTACGTACTGCTGACGCAGTTTTGCCCGCTTCGGGTTCACGACGGGATTGAACAGGGACGGCGCTTTCGGCAAGCCCGCCAGCATCGCCGCTTCGGCGACATTCAGCTGGTCCAGGGTTTTGCCGAAATAAATTTGGGATGCGGCGGCAAAGCCATATGCGCGCTGACCAAGATAGATATGATTCACATAGAGTTCGAGTATCTGGTCCTTGCTAAGGCTGTGTTCGATCTTGAATGCAAGCAGTATCTCGTTGAACTTGCGCGTGATGGTCTTTTCCCGGGACAGGAAGAAATTTCGCGCGACCTGCATGGTAATCGTGCTCGCCCCCTGTCGCGCGCCGCCGGAAACCACATTCGACAACGCAGCTCGCAGCACGCCGAGATAATCTACGCCTCCATGGTGATAAAACCGGTCATCCTCCGCGGCAAGAATTGCGTCTCGCATGATTTTTGGTACGGCCTCGATCTTGACGATGGCGCGCCGCTCCTCGCCAAACTCACCGATAAGTTGACCTTCCGCGCTATAGATGCGTAGCGGCACCTTGGGCTTGTAGTCGATAAGTTCATCCAGGGGAGGCAGTGCCGGATAGACAATAACTGCTGCAAAAACAAGGACTAATGCTGCGGCGACGGCTGTCGCGGCGACCAGTATGGCCGAAAACACCCAGACACGGGAACTCATCGGCTAGTCGAGACTTAGCGGAATATGTTGCAAAAAAACAACGGTTTAAAGATAGGCCTTACAAACGTGCTGTATGCCATAGCCAAGTATCAATTTTATATTTAAGCTATATTGCGTGTCTGGGCATTATAGTCTGGCGCGTTGGCAAAAGGAATTGCGCGGAAATACTTTACACAGTCGATAGTTGTTGCTAGTATTTAATGTAAATTATCTAAACTGGCCGTAACCAGCCCATGCTTAAGGGAAAGTTGAATTTCAACTTAGACGCTCTCGAGCGACTGTTCAAGCCGAAGTCGCCCGCGCTCATCGGCTGCGACATCAGTTCCTCGTCCGTAAAGATGGTGGAAATCGCCGAAACAGGCAAAAACCTGTATCGAGTAGAGCGCTACACGATTGAACCCTTACCTCGCGACGCAGTGGTAGACGGCAACATCATGAATTTGGATGCCGTCAGCGACAGCCTGAAGCGTGGCTGGAAGCGCATGGGTTCTGGCATCAAGAATCTTGCCCTCGCTCTTCCCTCGGCCGCGGTAATAACCAAGAAGATCATCGTCCCGGCG
>CANJQI010000030.1 GCA_947476215.1 Betaproteobacteria bacterium | reverse complement strand
GTCTGAGTGAGCAATTTGGCCAGAATGTAGTGGTTGAAAATCGGACCGGCGGCGGCGGCGTGATTGCGATGGAAAGAGTCGCCGCAGCACCCGCGGACGGCTACACGCTGGTCGTCGTGCCCGCGTCGGCTGCCGTGTTGCCGGTATTGTGTAACAAATTGCCGTTTGATCTGGACCGCGATTTCGAACCGGTATCGCAACTGGCGAGCGGTCCGTATGTGCTGGTCATGCACCGATCGGTTGCAGCGCGCACCATGCAGGAACTGATAGAACTGGCGCGCTCGCAACCGGGCAAGCTCAGCTACGGATCGGATGGCGTCGGTACTTCGCTGTATCTGGCCGGCGAGCTATTCAATCTGATGGCGAAGGTGGACATCACACACATACCGTATAAGGGCGGGGCGGAAAGCGCGCTTGCCAATGCTTCAGGGCAGGTGCAGATCACTTACCCCAGCTTGACCTCGGCGCAAGCGCTAATATCAGCAGGAAAGCTGCGGCCGCTCGCGGTCACCAGCCTGAAACGCACGTCGCTGGCGCCCAATTTGCCTACTCTCGATGAATCCGGGCTGACCGGGTATGACCGTACCGGATGGATAGGCTTGCTGGCGCCTGCGCATGTAATCAAGTCCGTCATCGCTACCTTGCATGCTGCGACCGTCAAGGTGTTGAGTTCCGTGGAAATGAAGGAAGCGCTGAATAAGCAGGGGGCAAGAGCCGCAATTCAGTACGCCGCAACAGTTTGGCGTTTTCTTGCGCAATGAAGTCAAGCAGAATGCCAACCTGGTCAAAATGACGGGGATCAAGGGCGATTGATATCATAAGTATTTGTTTTAATGATGATTTAAGGGGATTTCATGACTACAGCCAGTGAACGTATCGCGTCGTTCGCCGCCGGTTTCAATGCGCGACCGCTGACCGAAGCACAGCGCCGCCTCGCGTACCGGGCATTCCTCGATACGTTTTCGGTGGCGGTGGCCGGACGCAATGAAGAAGCGTCGCGGGTTGCATACCGTTACCTGATCGATTCCGTGGGGACGGGCAAAGCATCGGTGTGGGCCACGGGAGAATTCATGCCGCCCGAGTCGGCGGCATTGTTCAACGGCATTTCCGGTCACGTGCTCGATTACGACGACGTCATGCAGCCCATGCGAGGTCATCCGAGCGTGGCTCTGTTGTCGGGGCTCACCGCCTTGGCGCAGGTCGCGGGAGCCGATGGCAGGCGCTTCAGTTCTGCGTACATTGCCGGATTCGAAGTGCTGGCCAAGATATCCAAGGCGATGGCGATCCGTCACGCCAGCAAAGGCTGGCATCCGACGGCGTCGCTCGGCGTACTCGGCGCCGCGACGGCGTGCAGCGTATTGCTGGGCTTGAACGAAAAGCAGATTTGTCATGCGATCGGCCTCGCGGTGGCGCAGGCGGCGGGCAATCGCCAGAACTTCGGCACCATGAGCAAGGCCTTTCAGGTCGGACAGGCCGGCGCCTCGGGTGTCAGGGCGGCATTGCTGGCCCAAGCCGGGTACGACGCACCGCTGGACGCGCTCGACGGCAAGTACGGCTATATGACACTTTATGCAGAGAAGGAAGATCTGACACCGGAGCTCGAAACGCTGGGGCGTGCGCCGCTCGACATGGAGGCGGTCGGGCTAGATGTCAAGAAATACCCGTGTTGTTATGCGATACACAGAACGTTAGATGGCGTGCTGGCGATGCGCACCGAACACGGTCTTACGCTGGATAAGGTGGACAGCATCGAGATAGTGACCAACGCGATGGGGCTGGAGCCTTTGACCTATAGCGATCCGCATACCGAACTTGAAGCAAAATTCAGCATGGAGTACAACGTGGCCGCCGCGCTGCTCGATGGCAGTGTCAGGCTGGTTAGTTTTACCGATGAAATGGTGAATCGGCCCGCCATCCGCGCGTTTCTTCCCAGGATCAAGAAGCAGGAAGCCAGCGGCGCGGTGTTGCCGCGCTGGGCCGAGATAAAAATGCGCCTGAAGAACGGAACGCTGCTGGAACAGCGTGTCACAAGTTCGCGCGGCGATGCGCAGGATCCACTGACCGACGATGATCTGATCGCAAAGACCGAGGATTGCTTTTCGTTCGGCGGTGTCGAGTGGCCGGCGCGTGCGTTCGCGGGGCGCGTGCTCAACATGACGGAGCGGCGCGTCGATGATGTATTGCGCAGCCTGCCGCCTTGCAAGATGAAGGAAGGCCATGCGCATTAACAATATCCAGTCAATCAACTGAAGGTACCAACATGGCAGATGAAACCCGGCAGCTCGCGCAATTCGTGGCAAACCTGACGTACGAGCAGATTCCGCAGCGCGTGCGCGTGCGCGCCATACAGTTGCTGACGGATCAGTTGGGCGTGCAGGTGGGTTGTTCTGAAATGCCGTGGGCGAAACAGATACGAAACGTGTACCGGCGCACCCGCGGCAAGCCCGAGTCCACGGTGATACGCTACGGAGACCGTTTGCCGGCGGATGCGACGGCGTTTATCAATAGCGCATTCGGCCATTCGTTTGAGTACGACGATGCCAATGCACTGACGCATGGCCACACCGGCGCCGAACTGATACCGGCATTGATGGCGATCGCCGAGCGTGAACACATTTCGGGCAAGGAGTTGCTGACGACTTTTGTCGCGGCGTATGAAGTGCGGGGCCGTATCGGATGGGCGCTTTCGCCCGATCTGGCGACGCGCGGCGGACCGCAGTATTCGGTGACGTGCGGGCCCTTTGGCGCGGCGGCGGGCGTGGCGCGACTGCTCAAGATGGACGCCGACGGCATACGCCAGGCGATGGCGATCGCCGGCTGTTATGCGGGCGGCCTGGCGCAATATGACCATGGCGGCGGTTCGTGCAAACGCATATTTACCGCCATTGCCACCGACAACGGCATGCGCGCGGCATTTCTGGCGCAAGGCGGCATTACCGGCCCCGAAGAGATACTGGAAGGGCCGCACGGATTGTTGAAGATTTATTCCGAGGACCAGCGGCCTCAACTGCTGGTCGCCGAGCTGGGACAACGATGGACGATAGACAATGCCACGTTCAAGCCCTATTGCTGTTGCGCGGTCATACACCCGGCCATAGACGGTATGCGCAAGCTGGTTGTCGACCATGGTCTGAGGGCTGACGATATCGAGTCGGTCGAGGTAAGCTATGCCGCCGCGTCCTACCAGCACGCGGCCATCACCGACCCCAAGGACTTATTGGGCATGCAGTTCAGCACCGCGTACTCGCTTGCGCTTACCGTTTTAAAGGAACGCAATACGCCCAAGCAATACACGCTGGCCGCACTGAAAGACCCGGCGGTACGTGCATTTGCGGCGAAGGTGAGCATACAGAGGGACGACAGCCTGGGGCAATACTATGAGACCCACAGGCCGGCGCGCGTCAAGGCGCGTACCCGGTCCGGCGTTGTGCACGAAACATTAATCATGGATGCCAAGGGCACGGCGGCGGTTCCGTTCTCCAGTGATGACGTCGACGAGAAATTTCGCTCGCAGGTGGCCGAGGTGGTGGGTGCGGAGCGATGCGAGGCGCTGCTGCGCGCGTTGCACGAGATAGATACGCTGGACGACGTTGCCGATCTGCTGCCGCTACTGGTATTGCCCAAGCGCACCCGTCGCAAGAAGGTCAGTGGCTAAACGATTTTGATGGCTTGCGAGTTTTGAGGAGTAACCGGTAATGACGGCAGTTGATGAACACACGCCAACCGCGGCGGACCGCGAACTCGTTGATATTGCGAACTATGTCTGCGACTACCGCATAGACGACGCGCGGGCGATGGCATCGGCATATCGATGCCTGATAGATACGCTGGCCGGTGCGTTCGATGCCGTGCACCACCCTGCCTGTTCCAAACTGCTGGGGCCCATCGTGCCCGGCGCGACCATGGCTGACGGGGTGCGCGTACCGGGCACGTCATACGAACTCGATCCGGCAAGCGCCACGTTCAATATCGGTTGCCTGATACGCTGGCACGATCTCAACGATACCTTCACCGGCGCCGCCGCCAGTCATCCTTCGGACAATCTGGCGGGCATTCTGGCGGTGGCGGACTATCTGGGCCGCCGCCAGCCCGCCGTGAAACTGAACATGAAGGACGTGCTGCAATCGCTGATCAAGGCGTACGAGATACAGGGTCTGATAGGCATGACCAACAAATGCTTCGGCAACGCCGGCGTGCTGGATCATGTGCAGCTGACCAAGGTTGCCACCACGGCCGTGGTGACCCGCATGCTGGGCGGAAATCACGATGCTGTGCTCAATGCCGTATCCAACGCATGGCTGGAGCCCGTCCTGCGCCTTTACCGGCATGCGCCGGGTGCGGGCACGCGCAAGGGATGGGCGGCCGCGGATGCGTCGGCGCAGGCAGTGAGGCTGGCCTTCATGGCGGTAAAAGGCGAGATGGGCTATCCGATGGCGTTGTCGGTCAAGAAACGTGGTTTTTACGATGCGTTCCAGAATGGCGAACCATTTTCGCTGCAGCGACCGTATGGCAGTTACGTCGTTCAGAACACCATGCTCAAGCTCGTGCCATCGGCGATGTATGGCCAGAGCGCGGCCGAGTGCGCGTTCCGCGTCCACGCGCTGATTCGCGATCGTCTGGACCAGATCGCGCAGGTCCAGTTGTTTACGCACGGGGCTCTGCTGCATATCATGGACAAGACCGGTCCGCTGCACAATGCCGCCGATCGCGATCACTGTGTCCAATACATCGTGGCGATAAGCCTGCTGTTCGGCCGTTTGTTGATCAGCGACTTTGAAGACGACTTTGCGGCCGACCCGTGCATAGATGCCTTGCGGGACAAGATCATCCTGACCGAGGACCCGCGCTTTACCGAGGGATTCTTCGATCCCAAACGGCGTTCCAGCGCGACTGGCCTCGAGGTTCGCTTCCGCGACGGCTCGACTACAGCGCGCATCGATGTCGAATATCCGAGCGGACACCCGTCGCGGCGCGATGAGTCGGCGACCCTGTTCAAACAAAAGTTCACGTCCGCCGTGGAACGTTTTTTTCCCGCCGCGCAGGCCGGAAAAATCATTTCCATGTGCGCCGATCAGGCGAGGCTGGAAGCAACCTCGGTCGATGCGTTCATGCAGGCGTTCGTGGTGAGATGAGCAAAAGGAGCCCCTAGGCGTGTCCAGCAAACAGGAAGGCATTTTCATGATGCTGGCGATAGTCGCGGGCATCGCGCAACCTTTCTTTACCGACGTGCACGCGCAGACCTACCCATCCAAACCGATACGCATACTGGTCGGTGTCGTGCCGGGTGGTTCCACCGACGTCACGGCACGCATGGTCGGGCAAAAAATAGCTGAACAACTGGGGCAGTCGGTAATCGTGGAAAACCGCAGCGGCGCAAGCGGCGCGATTGCCGCCGAACGCGCGGCGACTTCGCCGGCGGATGGCTACACCCTGATGGCGGCATCGGCGGGTGATGCGGTTTTACCCGCGCTGCGCAACGACTTGCCGTATGACTTTCAGCGCGATCTGGCTCCGATTGCGCGCTTGGCTACCTCGCCGTACGTGCTGGTCACGCATCCGTCGCTGCCGGTGCGCACGGTGAAGGACCTGATCGCGCTCGCCAAATCACAGCCCGGCAAACTGAATTACGGTTCCACCGGCATCAGCGGAGCGTTCCTTGCCGGTGCGTTGTTCAACCAGATGGCGCAGATTTCGATCACGCCGGTCCCGTTCAAGGGCGGCGCCGAGGCCGCCATCGCAAATGCCGCCGGTCAGATCGAGATGAACTACCCGACGATAACGGCGGCGTTGTCGTTTTTGTCGACCGGAAGGCTGCGCGCCCTGAGCGTAACGAGTGCGAAGCGTTCTTCGTTGTTGCCGGCCATTCCGACCGTCGATGAGTCCGGTCTGCCAGGTTATGACAGGGCGGCGTGGGTCGGACTGCTTGCCCAGTCTCGCGTCCCCCGGGAAATTATTACGCGGCTAAACGGCGCAGTCCGGACCGTGCTAGGCAGCGCGGACTTGAAGGACCAGCTTCAAAAACAGGGCCTGGAACCCCTGATTAATGCGCCGGAAGAGTTCGCGGCGTTCATACGCCGGGAAATCGAACAGAACATCAAGTTGATAAAATTCACGGGTGTCAAAACCGAATAAACCCATACAAGGAAAACGCGCATGTCATCACTCATATTGTTCAGCAAGGATGCGGATGGAATAGCCACCATCACGCTCAATCGCCCGGAGAAGTACAACGCTTTTACCGGCGAGATGGTCACCGAATGGCACAAGGTACTGGTCGAGGCGGAAGAGGACCCCAGCGTAAAGATTATCGTGCTGACGGGTGCAGGCAAGGGATTTTGCTCGGGCGGCGACATGGGCGGGCAGAAAGAACGCGCCAACAATGACAGTCTTGAGCGCAAGGATCATCTGTTTCGCCACGTCCACAAGATTGCGCTCACGATGGACAGACTGGACAAGCCCACCATAGCCGCGATCAATGGTGCGGCACGCGGCGGCGGCATGGACATGGCCCTGATGTGCGACCTGCGCATCATGGCCGAGTCCGCGACGCTGGCCGAGAGCTACATCAACGTCGGACTGATAGCGGGTGACGGCGGAACTTTCTACCTGCCCAGGCTGATAGGATTGCCGCGCGCGCTGGAACTGTTCTGGACCGGACGGGTTGTAGATGCGCAGGAAGCCGAGCGCATAGGCATCGTCAATCGTGTCGTTCCCGATGACCAGTTGCTTACGGCCACGTACGAGCTCGCACGCCAGATCGCCGCGCAACCGTTCGACGCGGTAAGGGCATTCAAACGGGCGACATATCAGGGGCTGGATATGCCGCTGATCGCGCATCTCGACATGGTGTCCTCGCACTTGTCAGTGCTGCGGGACACGCCCGACCACAGGAACAAGGTGGCGGCTTTCCTGGAACGTAAGCGCGGCGGGCGCTGAGACTTGATGACGGGCCGTTGAGCCCGCACGTGCTTCATGCTCTGACTGACGTCTGTTGCAACGACGCCGGCTCTTCATAGTATGATGTCCGTGTTTTGGATGTCCGATTCCTGACTAAAGGAGTGCGCGTGGCCAGTCTGATGCCGTGCCGGATTGCAGTTTTCAGTGTATTATTTCTATTTATTTCAGCTACTTACGCTTCGTTAACGTTCCAGCGTGACCACGTGCCGGGGCTCGCAGATCATCCGGCGGCCGTTCGGCCTTGCGCATCCTTGACGGATGACTCGGGATTGACCAGCGGAGCATCCATCAGCGCTGTGCCAGTGGAATCAGTTGCGCCGTCCATCACTCCCGAAGTGTTGACCTCGAACCGCAACGACAGTTTCTCCCGCGATTGTTTTGCGGCGGCCACTCATCCCGTCATTGCGATCGCGGACAGCGTTGCCGATGAAAGTGACTCGATGATGCTGGAGCCTGGCCAGGTTCAAGGCCTTGCCGGCTTTCTGGCCCTGGGGCTGCTGGTTTTTCTGGTCCGATTCCGGATGCTGGCGGGATCGCGTGGAAGATTACTGTGATCAGTCTTAGTTTGGTGCAAGCACTCGTCGTGCATGGTGCTATATATCAACGGGCGATTTCCTGACGGATCAGCCATTTATCCTCGAGTTTTACCAGCGTCAATGTTTTGCGGCTGGTTTCGCTGAGTTTGTCTGACCGGTATTCCTGAAAAAACTGCGCGCGCGCTACACTGCCGCTCAGATCAATCTCCAACGCGTTGATCTTCACGGAAATCCACGATTTCCAAAGTATGCGTGCGTGGCGTTCATCGACCCACTGCTCGCGCGATCGACCGGCAGGTACTTCGAATTCCGGGGAATAGGTTGCCAGGTAGGCGGCGAGGTTTCTTCGTGACCATGCCGCCAGCCAGTTCGTCAATGCTTCGGAAACCTGTCGCTTGCCATCAATAGGCTGCGAGAAAAGCTCGCCTGCTTCGGTTTCCATGCGTGGGCTGGAGTCCGTGGGTGGCGCTGTTGGAGCGAACCCAATCTGGTCGGTTTTCCCGCCGGCGCGCTGGATGAGTGGCTGCTTGGCCGCAGCGCTTACACGGTTGGACGGTAATGGAGCAGCCGCGATCACGCAATCGGGAAGTGCCGCATCGTCCGTGCGGATCACCTGCACTATAAGTTTCGCATTGCCGTGTCCAAGGGCGGCAGCTTGGCGGCACAAAGCCGCGGCGTGTCGCATATTCGTTTCGACGCCGTTTCCAATTGCGTACATGCGGCCTAACTGATAAGTGGCCTCCGCATTTCCCAGGCGAGCATCGATACAGTGCCTTTCCACCGCAGTACGCACGTTCCGGTGCGCTCCCGCGCCATACGAATATGGATCGACACTTGTTGCCATTGCATACACGCTCAGTGCCAGATCGGCCGCATGACCATTGCAGAAAAAATGCTGCTCCCAGTGCGAGAAATGGACTCATATAGCGTTTCATGTGCGAGTAAACCCTGATGTCAGGCAGGAAGCGATTCTTACTCGAAATGGAAAAATTTTTTGCCTGCCCGTCTCGACGCAGCTTGTTCCAAAAAGCATCGGTATATACAAATCTTCCTTCCCCTATTGCACAGGATCGTAGGGCGGCATACCCATGCCGCCGTCAGTTGTCGGCAATGGTCTGCCGACCTACTTCTTATTGAATTTCTTGGCGTCCTTGGCGTACCGCTCAAGGGGCCATTGAAAAGAATCTCGGCGTTTCAACTGCCTTTTTGGATCACATGTTTGTCCCTACGCCCGGTACATCCGTTCACGGTTTCTGAACTAACTTCGGCCAAAATTGGATTTCCTTGAGATGCAAGGTCGGGGTTGAATCACCAATCGCGCGCCGACCGGCGAGGTAAATCTTCTGCACAGGAAATTCGCAGGCTATTGTTGGCGCGTGAATTTATAACCATTTGATAAATAACCACTATTTTTCTTTATCTCCTGAGGGGGGGCAGGTTCCTGGGTTCAATACAGCGGGTAAACATGGCCTGTTCCGAACTTTGGTTTCCGGAACGCATACCGATAATCCTTATGTCCGGCGTGCATCTAGTCAGCGCGCCGGTGACAGGAGGGATACATGGTCATGTTTTCCGGTACGCAATCAGAATTGCCGTTCGAGTCCGACGCGCTCAACGAGAGCACGTTGCGAGCCGTTCATGCACAATGCAGGCTCCGTATTCCGTTTGAACTCGCGTTGCGTGACAAGGCGTTATCCATTTGTTTGCGCAACATGGCGGCAGCGCTATCGCGGAAAAAGAGTCGTCGTCGTGGATAACGTCTCGCAACTCTGGAGCGCGCGCAGACTCAAACGTGGCTTGCGCCGTCATTGGGTCGGCATGGGTGAGGAGATAGTCATCACCGGTGACCGCTCGGAATGGTACGGCGTATTGTCTATAGACGGTCCGGATACTAGTGAATGCCTGACGGCCACACTCGCGATGAACGACAAGACATACACCGAAAAACTTTCACGTGGCGGCGAACTCGTCATTCAGATTGATGACGTTGAACTGGTTGTGGTGGTGCGTGCCGTCGAAGGCACGCGTGTTTTAGTCGAGCTAGGCACTCCGCGTCGCAGTCGTGCCACTGTCGCCTTCTTGGCTTGATCCATCCAGATCGGACTATACTAAAAAGTTGCGATCCGCTGACTGGGTCGTCTGATCGTCATTGGCGGCGATGGTGGGCGTGTTCCATGGAGCCGTGCAGGCAATCACATTCGTAGGGGAGTATGACTTGGTGTGGCATGGTATTGCGCTGGCGCTTTGCATGTGTAGCGCATCTTGCGTTGGTTACGCGGCATCGAGCGAGAATTTCCCCATAAACCAGTACGAATAGTAACCACTGCCCCCGGCGGCGGTAGTGATGCGGCCGCGCGCCTGCTTGCGATGGGGCTGGCCGCACCGCTGGCGCAGCAGGTCATCGTCGATAACCGCGCAGGCGGCGTTGGGGCAGTGGAAACCGTCGCCAGAGCGCAACCGGATGGCTACACCACGCTGCTCTACGCCAACAGTATGTGGATAGCGCCGTTTCTGCAGCAGGTCTCGTATGACGCGCTGCGTGATTTTTCGCCGATTACGCTGGCTGGCGCATCACCCAACATGCTCGTGGTGCATACGTGCCGACTGATATGGGACTAACGATAGCAGAGAAGGTTTTTACTCGCCAAAACGTTGCCGGCAAACCGGTAAGGGCGGGCGATCTGATCGATGCCCGTGTCGACGGTTTGATGGTTCGACAGTGGGCATCGGTCCGAGCAACCTACAAGAAGACGGGCTTCAAATAAGGTCCTCCCGTGGCCTGGGATACGGACCGGACATTTGTCATGCTCGAACACAATCAACCTCCGGCCGACGCAGGACCTGCGCGCGGAAATCATGAGACCCGCCTGGACGTTGCGCGGCTGGGTTTAAAGCATTTTTATGATTCCGAAATGGGCATAAGCCAGCAGATGATGATGGACTACGGCCTTGTGCGGCCTGGCGAACTGGTATTGGGCAACGACTCGCGTACCATTTCCCTGGGGGGTTGAACGCGGCGGCCACCGGTATCGGTTACGATGAAGTCGCGTTTGTACTGGCCTTTGGTCAATTGTTTTTCGCCGTTCCGGAGTCGATCAAGATCGTTTTGTGCGGTACGATCAGACCGTATCCGTTCGGCAAGGACATAATTTTGTATCTGGCGGGTAAATATGGCGACGTGTTTGCCCAGAATTGCTCGCTGGAGTTTCTCGGCCCGCTGGCGGACGACATGGATCTGGCAACGCGGTTGACCATTGCCGACCATGCGGTGGAAGTGGGCGGGAAGTTTGGATTTTTCAGAGCCGACGACAAGATACGGGAATACATCAAAGCGCGTACCGACTTGTCTTTCGAGAACGTGGCGCCTGACGCTGACGCAAAGTACTCACGAGAAATCGAGGTTGATTGCGACGCGATCGGCATACAGGTGGCGAAGCCGTATCGATTCGACAATGTATCCCAGGTTTCGGAAGTGACCGGCATCCGGATAGATCAAGCGCGCATAGGCTCATGCGCGAACGGACGGTTTGAAGACATCGAGATCGCCGCAAGAACGCTGAAGGGCAGGAAAATCGCCCGTGGTGTGCGTTTCTATGTGTCGCCGGCATCCATGTCCGTGTGCCGCCAGTGCGCGCAGGCAGGACTGGTGACGACATTGCTCGACGCGGGCGTGCAGCTCATCAGTCCGGGTTGTTCGATCTGCGATAAACTGGTGGTGCTCAATGAGGAAGTGTGCATCTCATCGACCGCCAGGAATTATCGCGGCCGCATGGGCGGCGTATCGTGCAGCAAGGCGCAGATCTATCTTGCCGGTCCCGCAACCGTCGCGGCGGCGGCGATTGCCGGAAAGATCATCGATCCCCGTGAGTTGCTCAATGCCTGACCTCAAGAAAGTCATCCGCGGCAGAGTGTGGAAGTTCGGCGATTCGGTCGAAACCAGCCAGCTTGCGCGGGGCGGGAGCCAGATCGCGCACAACGAAAACGTGAAGGAGAATTGTTTGCGCGCGCTGCGGCCGGAGTTTTTCGAGCAGGTGCAAGCCGAAGATCTGCTGGCGGCGGGAACGAATTTCGGGCGCGGCTCGAGTCGGCAAACCGCGGTACAGGCATTGCAGGTCTGCGGCATACAGGCGCTGATTACCGAATCCGTAGCGAGAATTTATCGACGCAACAGCATCGCGCTTGCCTTGCCGAACTTAGTCGTGCCGGGCATTACAACGCTGGTCGCCGATGGCGAGCAACTGGAAATCGTTTATGCAGGCGGCGTGGTAGGCAACCTGATGTCGGGAGGAGAGCTGCCGCTGGCTCGGTTTCCGGAAAGCGTCGATCAGATATACGAGTGCGGTGGAATATCGCAGATGATCGTAAAAAAACTGGCGGAAAGGGGCATTACGCCGGCGTAGATTTTTCAGGCAATCGCGGCCAGTCGCAGGCGTGACCTTACGGTCACGCGAAACGTCGGATGCGGCGTGAGCACACCCGGCGTTTGCCACGAAATTTCACTTTTTGATAATCACGACTTCGAGATACTCGCTCGGAACCACCAGCGACGCGGATCCTGCCGTGTTGCATCGCTCAAGCAGTGCCGTGATGTCTTTTTTCAGCGACTGCTGACCGATGTTGTCGAGTGCCGTGAACGCTTTGTGCGTCGGCCCATAATAATCACGGAATATCTGCAGCCAGTGCGCGGCAGAGCGATAACGGAAGTGGAAGTACTTGCGTGCCGTGCGGATGTCTGCAGATTGTGCACCGAACAGGTCGATGATATGCGACTTGGTTCACCATAGCGCAGGTGATTTCAGGCCGGCCGGCGGGGGAACATACGAGCCTATGAACTTGAACAACTGCCCGATGAAGCCTTCGTGTCTCCAGTTCGCCAGTCCGATCCGTCCGCCGTCACGCACCACGCGCGGCATTTCGGCGGCCGGACGCGTGTGATCGGGCGTAAACATTGCGCCGAACGTGGATAACGCCACGTCGAACGTCCCGCCGTCGAAAGGCCGGGCCTCGGCATCCACCCTCTCACATTTGATGGCAAGTTCTTCTGCCTTTGCTCGTGCCGCGCCTTTTTCCAGCAAATGCGGGACGTAGTCGGTCAAAGTAACGCGCGCAAAGCGGTGCGCCGCGGCCAGAGACGCATTGCCATTGCCGGCTGCCACATCCAAAACGCGTTCATCGGCGCGTATATCTAGGGCCTCCGCGAGCGACTCGCCGACGATCTGCAGCGTGGTGCCCGACCGCGAAGTCGCCGCTGGCCACGCCCTGGAGAAACGATGAAAATGGTAGTCCCGGCAAAAGGTGTGCAGTACTACGAATGTCGTGCCAGGAAAGACCACACCGGAACTTACGAATGGGCGTTTGTTGCGCCCGAGGCGGATCTGTTCGGCGAGCGCGGCAACAGAATAGGACGCCACTATGCCGGTCCGCACTGGGAATCGAATGACGGCAGCAAGATCGTCGGCACGCTGAAGGAGCGCACCGATGCACCGGCCGCAGACGCGATACCCTGGCTGCTGCTTGCCGCCAAATCCGTGGGTAAGGAAGGCGCGTTCAGTAAAGTAACCAGCATACAACGTGTGCGTACCGTGGGCGGCGCTTCCCCTCAGTCCGAATGTGGCCAGACGGCGGTTGGTACTTCGGTGCGCATCAATTACACGGCGGACGACTACTTATACGCGAAGAACAATTAGTCGATCCACAATTCATGAGATGCATCCGTCATGCCGGTGAAAGCCGGAATCCAGAATGGCTGCCAAGATTTCCATCAGTGCGTCTGTGTCTCGACGTCCGCCGGGACGACGATTTCATTATGTGAATATGTCTCGCAATATGGAAAGCTCAACAATCGATGGAAAGTATCCCGGCGAACGAATGGTGAAGAAATGCGGACGCGCAATCATGCACCGCGGACGTTCGAACAAGTTTCCCCGACGCCGGGTAAAACGCCCCTCACTCAGGTGCGCAACAATGGAATCGCTGCCGGTCATCGGCGACTCTGCAATCGCGAAGAGACGTCGCAAAGCACAAAACCGACATGACCGACAACATTTATCTTCCATACACCAACAGGAGAAACGACATGAATGTTGACGCGAACACCTGCAACACGGTTATTTCCACCAACGGCTCCGCCATCAATCCGAAAATCGACTTCAATGCCATCAAGCAGCACCAGCAAGCGACGTGGGCCTGAGCTTGTCGGGAACGTTAACCAATGGTCTTGAGGTATCGACGCCGGCGCAACCGGCGGCAAAAAGCACGAGCATGGCGATGTTGACTCTGGTAGGCGTGTGCATGGTATCTCTCCTTAGGTTATGGTTTATACGACACCTGCCCACAGGCAAACGCGAGTGGATGTGTCGCGGTTATAATTTTCCGGATTGCGGTTGCCTGTGTCCTGATCGGACGTTCGGCGCTCTTGCCTGAAACGCCGGATTTTGCTTGGTGACGACGGGTTTATTGCGCGTTTCATAATAGATGACAGTTTGAACGCTCAATCCCTCACCCCGACCCGGAGGGCGAGGGTGAATGTGGCCCAAATTCGTTGTCACGAATTGGGGAAAGATCAATAATGTGACAAGGGATCATCGCCTATGGACGTGTTATCCGATGTGCTGCGCGTGATCCGGCTCAAAGGATCGCTTTATGTCAATGCCGAATTTCGCGAACCCTGGTGTGTTACGACTCCGCCGGCGACGAATCTTGACTGCCTGCTTTCGCCCGGAAGCGAGCACCTGGCCATAAGCCATTTGATAGTCGAAGGCCACTGCTGGGCGCAGCTGCCGGGCGCACTGGCGGCGGGCGATGTGGTCGTACTGCCGCAGGGAGACGCCCATCTACTGGGCAGCGGTCTGAATCATGCGCCGTTGGCCGCGCGCGACGCGGTCGAGGTGAAGGTGCCCGACCATAGGAACATCCGCAACGGTGGATCAGGTGCGGCGACGCGGGTGGTGTGCGGCTGCTCTGCCTATGAAGGACACGTTGCAAGCCCGCTGATGACGGCCCTGCCGCGACTGTTTCGTTCCAGTATCTGCCAGAGGCCGTCAGGCGCGTGGCTCGAAAATTCCATCCGCTATGCCTTGGGGGGGCGGCATCCGGGCGACCGGGTTCCGATGCAATAGGTGACAAGCTTGCCGAGGTCATGTTTGTCGAAGCGCTCCGTTGTTACGCCGAAGCATCGCCCGAACAACAGACTGGCTGGTTGGCGGGCATGCGCGATGCGCTGATTGGGCGCAGTATCGCGCTGTTGCACGAACGGCCCGCCGAGGCGTGGACCGTGGCAACCCTCGCGGAGGCGGTGTATATCTCCCGTGCCGTGCTGGCGGAGCGCTTGGTCGCCGTGGTTGGCATGCCGCCCATGCATTACCTGACTCAATGGCGAATGGCGTTGGCGGCACATCACCTGCTTAGTGGTAACCTTAGCCAGATACGCATTGCGGAAGCGATCGGTTACGAGTCGGAAGCTGCGTTCAGCCGTGCTTTCAGACGCCAATACGGCATGCCGCCGGCCGCGTGGCGGCGACAGGGTAACAGGCCAGCTGAGTTGGCAGATTAATACCAGGGTCTGGAGTCTGTCATGAACTTTTCCCCTCACCCCTTCCCGTCCCGGTGGGCGGGGGGGGTAGAACCCTTCTCCCTCCGGGAGAAGGGTGAGGATGAGGGAGAAGTTTTCGGTAGTATGGCAGGTTCATAACAGGCTTTAGAGGAAGCTATGACCCCCAAGGGTATATTGCCACTGGCTAGATTCAAAGTGCTTGATTTGACCCACCAGCGCTCGGGGCCGACGTGCGTGCGGCAGTTGGTTGATTGGGGCGCGCAGGCGATCAAGATCGAAAGGCCCGGCGGCGCGGATGGGGATGGCATGGGTGGCAAGCGCCACGGATTCGACTTTCAAAACCTGCATCGCAACAAGCGCAGCATGACGATCAACCTCAAGGACCCCGAGGGGATAACGATCTTCAAGCGCCTCGTGCAGGATGCCGATGTGGTCGTTGAGAACTACCGGCCCGATGTGAAACAGCGACTGGGCATAGACTACGAAAGCCTGCGTGCAAGCAACCCGCGTCTGGTCTACGGCAGCATCTCCGGATTTGGGCAAAGCGGACCGTATCGGGACCGGCCGGGCATGGACCAGATCGCGCAGGCTATGGGCGGTTTGATGTCGATTACCGGCATCCCGGGGCAGGGTCCGGTGCGCGCCGGCATTCCTATCGCGGATCTGTGTTCCGGGATTTTTCTCGCACAAGGAATACTGGTCGCGCTGTTGGAGCGTGAGGTGACCAACGAGGGAAAATGGGTGCATACCTCGTTGATAGAAGCCATGCTTTCCATGCTCGACTTCCAGGCGTCGCGCTGGTTAATGAGCGGCCAGGTGGCGCCGCAAGCCGGCAATAACCATCCCACAGGCATGCCGACCTGCGTTCTGGAGACCATGAACGGGCACATCACCATCTCGGCCAACCGCAACCGGCTCTACCATCGCTTTTGCAACGCCATCGAACGTCCGGACTTGATCGAGGATGCTCGGTTCTGCACGCCAAAGGCGCGCTCGGACAATCGCGATGAACTCCTGGCGGTCCTGATGCCCGTCACGCGACACAAGTCCAGCGCCGAGTGGATAGTAATACTCAACGAGGCGGGAGTCCCATGCGGTCCGATCTACAAGATCAACGAATCGTTTGCCGATCCGCAGGTGCGGCACCTGAAAATGGCGCAAGCGGTTCATTCTCCGAAGCTGGGCGATCTCACCATACTGGGGCACCCGGTATCATTTGGCGAGCAACGGCTGCCGCTGCGCAGTGCGGCACCGGAGTTCGGTCAGGACACCGAGGATATCCTCATGTCCTTGGGCTACACCCGCGACCATATCGCGGATTTTTCAAAACGTGGCGTGACATAACGGGAGTAGACGCATGTTGAGACGCCGCTCTGATACGTTGATTTTCTCCGTGTGCCTGACACTGGGGTGCGTAGCTCCAGCCTCATCACAGACCGCTTTGACGCGATCAGGTCAGGATTATCCGAACAAGCCCATACGAGTCGTCACCGGCGAGCCTGGCGGCGCCACCAATTTTTCGGCACGTTTCATCGCGCAGGGAATCGCAGGCGGCCTGGGGCAGAATATCATCGTCGAGAATCGGCCGAGCAGGTTGCTGGGAGAATATGTCGCCAGGGCACTGCCCGATGGTTATACGCTGCTGATTGCCGGCGGTACCTTCGTGATGGGGCCGTTGCTGCAGACCATGCCGTACGATGTGGAGCGGGATTTCGCGCCGGTGTCGCTGGCCACGACTTCACCCAGCGTATTGCTCGTGCATCCCTCGGTGCAGGTAAAGTCCGTGAAAGAGTTAATCGCTTTGGCCAAGGCCAAAACGGGCGGGCTCAACTATGCCTCGGGCGGATCGGGCGCCGCTTCGCATCTCGCGGCCGAATTGTTCAAGTCCATGGCGAATGTCGATCTTGTGCGTATCAACTTCAAAGGCAACGGACCGGCGCTTAATGCGCTGATGGCGGGCGAAGTGCAGATGATGTTCGTCAGTGCATCCGCGGTGGCGCCGCACATCAAGTCCGGGAAATTGCATGCGCTGGCTGTTATCAGCGCCGAGCCGTCCGCGTTGGCGCCGGGACTGCCGACCGTGGCGGCATCCGGGCTGCCAGGATATGAATCGGCATCTAGCCAGGGCGTTTGGGTACCCGCCCGCACCTCGGCGGCTATCATCAATCGCGTGCATCAGGAGGTCGTGCGGTTTCTTGCACGGCCGGACGCAAAAGAAAAACTGTTCAGCGCCGGGTCGGAAGTGGTCGCGAGTTCACCTGAGCAGTTTGCGAAGGCAATAAGAACCGAACTTGTCAGGATGGGCAAGGTGATCAAGGATGCGGGCATCAAGGTTGACTAAACAGAGAGGATATTTTTCGATGATGCATCGTATCGCATGGTCATGGTTATTGGTGGCTGGCATCGCGGTTTGCCGTGTCGATGGCGTTTGGAGCGAGAGCTACCCAGTCAAATCCATACGCATATTGGCGCCCGAGGCCGGCGGTGGCGTTGATTTTGCGGCACGCGTGACCGCGCAGGCGATGCAGTCGAGGCTGGGGCATCCGGTTATCGTCGACAACCGCAGCGCGATCGTCGCTGCGGAAACCGTGGCTAAGGGCACGCCGGATGGTTACACGTTGTTGATCTCCGGTGGTTCGCTGTGGCTGCTGCCGCTGATGCGCAAGTCGGTGTCGTGGAATGCGATAAAGGACTTTGCGCCGGTGTCTTTGTTGGCAACTTCGCCCAACATGATCGTCATTCATCCGTCGGTCGCGGCGAAGTCCGTTCAGGAATTGATTGCGTTGGCCAAGGCCAGACCGGGCCAGCTCAACTACGGTGCGTCCATAGGTGGATCGACTCACCTCGCCGCGGAGTTATTCAAATCGCTGGCAGGCGTCAATCTGGTGCGCATTCCGTTCAAGGGCAACGGCCCGGCACTGAATGCGCTGATCGGAGGCGAAGTGCAGATCATGTTTGCAACCATCGCGGCTGCGTTACCGCACGTCAAGTCGGGCAAGTTGCGGGCGCTGGCCAGTACCAGCGCCAAACCGTCCGCCTTGCTTCCGGATCTGCCGACGGCGTCGGTGACGTTGCCGGGTTATGCCTCGGCGACCATGATAGGCTTGTTCGCACCGCCCGCTACTCCAGTCAACATCATCAGGCAGTTGAATTCGGAAGTCGTCAGTCTTCTGGCCTTGCCGGAGTTGAAAAAACGCTACTTCGACGCCGGCGTCGAGACCGTCGGCAGCTCACCCGCGGGGTTTGCCACCGCGATCAGGGATGACATTGCCACGTTGGGCAAAGTGATCAAGGACGCGGGTATACGAGATGATTGATATGACCAAGCGGCGAGAGCGTGGGACGGCGAAAGTCCGGTACGTGAGAACATACGTATCTACACAGCTCGATACCCTCCCTTGCATCGATGGGGAACCCAGGACGGGGACGCAGTGCGGGGGGGCAGGGTGGGGGCGAATTAATGGCTCGGCGCTTGCCCCCTCCCTTGCGTCGACGGAGACCCCGGGACGGGGGCGCTACGTGCGCATGGGAGGGAAAAGATGTATTGATACGTATGGTGCAGTGCACAGGCAAGCGGGACCTATCCTCTTGAGCTTGTTCGTAATCTTGGGGACGGCCGAGGGTTTTGCACAATCGTATCCGCACAAAGCGGTGCGCATCGTCGCCGCCGAACCTGGCGGCATCATAGATTTCGCGGCACGTTTGATAGCACCGGCGATTGCCGGTCCTCTCGGCCAGCCGGTTATCGTCGACAATCGCGGTAGTGGCACGATGCAGATTGAAATCGTGACCAAGGCGCCGCCCGATGGCTATACGTTGTTGATCGCCGGAGGCGCGTTGTGGGCGGAAGCACTGTTGAGGAACACGCCGTTCGATCCCCTGCGCAGCCTGACGCCCGTTTCTCTCATCACGCGCTCGCCTAATATGGTTGCGGTGCATCCGTCGCTGGCGGTCAATTCCATCAAGGAGTTGGTGGCAGCGGCCAAGGCCAAACCGGGGGTGCTTAACTACGCCTCCAGTACGTCGGGTACATCATCGCATCTGGCCGCGGAACTGTTCAAAAGCATCGCCGGCATTGATGTCGTCCGCATACCGTATAAGGGCACGGCCGCTGCGCTGAATGCATTGGTCGGTGGTCAGGTTCAGTTCATGTTTCCGAATGCCAGTGCGGAACCGCATCGCAGATCAGGCAGGATCAAGGCATTGGCAGTGACCAGCGCCGAACCCTCCGCGTTGTTTCCCGGATTGCCGTCCGTCGCGGCATCGCTGCCCGGTTACGAGTCGGTATCGGTATTGGAATTTTGCGCCCCGGCAAACACGCCGCCGGCCATAGTCAAACGGCTGAGCGAGGAGATCGCGCGGGCACTGCAGCGGCCGGACGTAAAAGAAAAGCTGGCAAGTTCCGGCGCCGAAGCGGTTGGAAGCACCCCTGAACAGCTCGCCGAAGTGATTCGAACGGAAACGGCACGTCTGCGGAAACTGATAGCCGATACCGGCATGCGTGCTGAATGATCTGCGCGAGGCTTACGCATCTACACCTCTTGCTCCCTCCCTTGCGCACGTAGTGCGCTGAGACGTGCCGCAAGCGTGGCCAGCTAACCCGCTCCCAAACCGGGAATTTCCCGCACATGCGCCAGCCGCTCCATATCCATCAGCGCATCAAACAGCTTGCGCGCCGGCACGGTCGATGTTCCGAGCTTGACGCAGTCTTCAAATTTCACCCACAGTTCATCGCGGCTCAACGGCAGGTCGGGTCCGCCACGCACGTTTGAAACCGGGCCGCTGTCGAGTTGACGGCCATCCCGGGTTTGCACGGTCACCCGGTCATGGATCGCATAGCCCGGCGTCGCGGGATTGTCGCGCTTTTCCGGCGTCATGCCGACTCGCGTCATCAGCGCCTGCACGTCTGCGCGTCGCACGAAATCATCCTGCAGTTCGCCCAGTCCGGCGCGTCGCGCAATCACCGCCGAGGCCATCGCGAACTCCATGCTGAATTTTGCTTCCAGTCCGGTTTGCGGCATATGGTTGCGCACCAGCGTGATGATACGCGGACTGACGGATACCGTGACGCGGTCGACATCGTCGGGCGAAATCGGACTCGCTTTGAGCAGGTCCAGCATGCCGTCAAGGGCACGATGGGTGCCGAAACACAACGGATACTTTTTGATCGTGAGACCGATGGTCAACAGTTTCCAGTTGCGGCCGGCCTCCAATGGCGAGTCGAGGTCTACTCTTCCCTCTGCCGAGACCGCATGCAGAAAACCTGGCGGATGCTCGAGTGCATCAGGCGATGCTGTGAATCCGCTTTTCGCCAGCCGCGCCGCTATCACGCCGGCATGCGCCGCGCGCCCGGCATGAAACGGCTTGGTCATGGTGCCGAAATTCGATGTGAGGCCCGCGCTTTGCGATGCGCCGAGGGCGATTGCGATAGCGGTCTTGCCGGCATCCAGTCCGTGCAATGAAGCGCATGCTGCTGCCGCGCCAATTGCGCCGAATATGCCGGCCGGGTGCCATCCTTTGTTGTGGTGAAAGTCAGGATCGCGGCGCACGATTTCCGTGCAGGTTTCATATCCCGCCGCGTAAGCGGTAAGCATTTGTTCACCCGAGGCGCCGAGAACCTGGGCTTCGGCGAGTATAGCCGGCACCATGACCGCACTGGGATGCTCGCCACGTTGTGAGACGTCGTCCAGATCAAGTGCATGCGCCGCGGTGCTGTTAATAAAGGCCGCGTCCAACGTCGATGCGCGCTCGGCGCCGAACAACAGCGTGGCCGGTCCGCCGGCCGGCGCGAGCGTGGCCTTCAGGAGTTGTGGTGCCGGCTCATTCGCGCCAGCAATCATCACGCCTATGCAATCCGTGATGCCGGCCTTGATGACGGGGATGGCTGCGCTGGGAATGTCCTTGTAGCGCAGTCCGGACACAAACTTACCGAGATCTGCGGTGATGTTCGTTGCCATGGGTTTGCTCCTCTCGATGTTCGAGCGTGGAGTATTACATAAGTTTGCTGATGGGCATTTGGCGCAGATGGATCATTCCTGGACTGTCATGACCCGATTAATGTTCCAGACTCATTGAAGCGGGGTGACCGAAGTGCGCCGGGAGTCGGACCACTTCTGCAGGCGCACTATGAAAAGTCGGAAAAAACGTGGGCTCTCCCCAATTAGTCACCCGCCCACAGTGCACCGATTATATTCTCGTTAGGGGACTTCAAAATTACAGGTCTGGAAGTATTACAATTATTTCACCATGGATTTTGAGATTGTCAGTGACGTTACCGTCGTCGAGACTATCGTGGCGGGGCGAGGACTACATGATCTCAAGCGGTTGAGAAGAAACTACGGACGAGGCCGCTGACGTAAAGTAAAGGGAGTCGCTCGAATTCGCCTTCCGAATGGACGCGTCCGATTGGCGGAACTTCATTGGTATGAGGCGCATGGCGTTGGCAAGCGAGAGATCATGCGGAAACGCTCATTGGATGAATGACTATGAAACGGCGTAGAAATAGTGGGGCACACTTTGCGGTGTGTGTCGACAACTGCGACTATCCAGCATCACTGGAACTGCACAAGATTTACCGGGTTGTGCCGGACGAAGACGCTGCTGCGGAAGGCGATATTCGCATCATTGATGAAAGCGGAGAAGATTATCTTTATTCTGCGAACCGCTTTGTCGAAATCGAACCGCCGCGGCAAGTTCGGCAGTCGCTTCTTCACGCTCCTAAGGGCGCATAGTCTGGCAAAAGGCAAGGCCGGACCCTGGCGATTCAAAAAGACTATAGAGATTGCACCCTTGTTTTCGCCATCGACCCTCACCGCCCTATTGCGGGATACGAAGCACGCTTCGAAGAGCAAGCGCAAACAGTCATCGCCATACTGCGGCAGATTAACTTCAAAGCGAAGAGAGTGTTTCTCCTCATACTCCCGAACAGAATAGAGCTGATTTGACGACTACCAGGCCTCGCGGTGTTGAAGCGAGTGACGTTCGCGCCCGCGGGAACGCTGGCTTCCGTCATCGGTCGTCTGAATCAGGAAATGGTGCGTGCCATCAACCGGCCTGATGTTAAAGCGCAGTTCCTGAGTTCCGGAACGGAGCCTGTGGGAAGTTCCCCTGCGGAGCTTGCCGCCGCGATGAGTGCTGAAATGACCAAGTACGGTAAGATCATCAAGGAAGCAGGCATACGTGTGGAGTAGTTGTTGAAGTCATGTCTGCGGCGGTCTTGTGCCGTGGTACTGACAGTGATAGCCTGACCGGCTAGATACTCTGACGCGAGACTGCACTTCGCTCGAACTCTCTGGGATAATGATGGCTAAGGTACGCTTGGTAGCGTGGTTGTCTTGCGTGTACATTCTCGCTTCCGCGTGGAACATGGCGTGTGCCCAGGACTATCCAAACAAGGTTATCCGGCTGCTGGCTACCGAGGCCGCCGGCGGAACTGATTTCGTGGCGCGCCAGATCGCACAAGGGATTTCCGACCCGCTTGGGCATCAGGTGATCGTCGACAATCGCGGCAATCTGGCTGCGCAAATGCTCTCGCAGGCGCTGCCGGATGGTTACACCCTGGCGCTGCTCGGTCCCCCATTGTGGATTTCTCCGCTGCTGCAATCCGTTCCATATGATCCGGTTAAAAGTTTCTCACCCATCATATCGGCGGCGAGTTCGGCCAACGTGCTGATCGTGCATCCGTCATTGCCGGTAAATACGGTCAAGGATCTGATCGCTTTCGCCAAGGCGCGGCCGGGCGAAGTTAATTATTCTTCAAGCATGACCGGCGCCTCCAATCATCTCGCGGCGGAACTGTTCAAGTTCATGACGGGGGTGAATATCCTGCGCATTCCCTATAGGGGTGCTGCGCAGGCGCTCACCGGGGTGGTAAGCGGTGCGGTACACGTGTCGTTTCCTTCGGCTGCCGCGGCGGCGCCGAGCATCAGATCGCGCAGATTGAGGGCGCTTGCCGTGACCGGTTCCACGCCGTCCGTGGTGCTTCCGGACCTGCCTACCATCTCGGCCTCAGGTGTGCCGGGATATGAATCCGTCGCCATGTACGGCGCATTCGCTCCGGCGGGGACACCACTGGCGATAATCAATCGCCTGAATCTGGAAATCACGCGATTTCTGAATCGTGCGGAAATCAAGGAACGGTTTGCTAGCTCGGGAGTAGAGACCGTAGGCGGTTCTCCCGCTCAGTTTGCCGCGGCTATAGCGGCTGAGGTCGCCAGTGCCGGCAAGATGATCAAGAGCACGGGCATGCGCGCTGACTAGCGGCGCGCGGCGCCTGGATACGCAAGTTCAATAATTCGCTGAGAGTTCCCCCATGGCAGTGGAGATATAAATGCCGACGTTAAGAATACCGCCTGATCTCGATATGCACTACGTGGTCGATGACTTTACCGATCCCTGGAGCACCCCTGAGACTGTATTGCTGCTGCACGGCAACGCTGAAAGCGGTGCTGCGTGGTATGGCTGGGTTCCTTGTCTTGCGCGTCACTATCATGTGGTGCGTCCCGACATGCGCGGCTACGGGGCATCAACCCCCATGCCGCGAGATTATGCGTGGACGCTGGATGCCATTATTGATGACTACGTCCGCCTGATGGATACACTCGGTATTGAACGATTTCATCTGGTTGGCGCCAAAATCGGCGGCACCATCGCGCGTGCATTTGCGGCAAGGCGTCCGCAGCGCGTGTCGACGCTCACGGTCATAGGAACGACACCGGCATTTCGCGTACCGGATGCTTCCACCACGGCTTTGATAGAAGAATTCGAGCATCACGGGGTTGAGCATTGGGCGCGACGTACCATGGCGGCACGCCTCGGTGACCAGTTTCCGGCCGAAGGCGTCGAATGGTGGAACCGGTTCATGGGGCGTGCCGCGGTATCCAGCCAGATCGGGTTCATGCCCACAATCGCATGCTCGGATATACGCGCCGATCTGGTCAAGATCCGCTGCCCGACGCTGGTGATTACCACCGAGGAAAATGGAAACTCGTCGCTGGAAGTGACCCGTGCATGGCAGCAGATGATTCCTGATTCCAGGTTGCGAGTTTTGCCGGGGAATTCCTACCATTCTGCAGCGAGCGATCCGGAGCGTTGTGTGCAGGAGACGCTGGCGTTTATTTCCGGCCATGGCGCAAGGAAGAAATCAGGCAGTTCTTGAGACCATGAAGGAATTGTGCCTGAGAAAGTTTGTGATATGACTCTGACATCCGCGAAACGTGTGCCGGCGCTGAGCACGCTGATACTGCTGGTAGCGAACCTGCTGTGGCCCACCAGTACACCCGCATTGGACTACCCAACCAAAGCGATCCGCTTCATCGTGCCGTTTCCGGCCAGTGGCGCCGGCGATATGGTGGCGCGTGCACTGGGGCAACGACTCGGCGAAAGTCTGCACCAGTCCGTGGTCATCGACAATCGTTCCGGGGCCGGCGGTACGGTGGGCGTTCAAGTTACCGCCAAAGCGGCGCCTGATGGTTATACCCTGCTGCTGTGTACGTCCAGCACGCAGGTCATCGGGCCGATACTGCAACCGAACATTCCCTATGATCCCATAAAGGATTTCACGGCAATCACGCTGACCGTGCTGCTTCCGAATATCCTGGTGGCCCATCCATCGGCCGGCGTGAGCACGCTCGCGGAGTTGATCAAGTTCGCAAAAGCGAAACCCGGACAATTGGGTTACGCCTCAAACGGCAACGGAACATCTTCGCACCTTGCCGGCGAATTGCTCAAACGGGAGGCGGGCATCAACCTTGTGCATGTTCCCTACAAGGGCGCGGGTATTGCCATCAACGATGCGCTTGGAGGTCATGTGCCGTTGCTGATAGGCGGGCTCTCCACGTCTCTGCCGCATGTCAAGAGCGGCCGCTTGCGCTCACTCGCGATCATGAGTTTGAAACGATCCGCGGCGGCGCCCGACATTCCCACCGCTGCCGAGTCCGGTCTGCCCGGATTTGAGGTGATCCAGTGGTTCGGGCTCAGCGCTCCCGCAGGTTTGCCAAAACCCATACTTGCCCGACTCAATGAAGAGGCGCGCCGGATATTGTCTTCGGCGGATTTTCGTGATCGCATGGTGCAACAGGGTATAGACGTGATGAGCACCAGTTCCGAGGAATTTCGTGCGTTTATTCAGACAGAAACACGCAAATGGAGCAGAATTCTCAAGGATTCCGGCATACACATTGACCCTGCGGGGTAATCGAAAGCAACTGGCGATACGGACTGATATGCAATTGAAAATTTTATGCGCCAGTACCAGGGCGGAATAGGAAATATTCAAATGTCGAGGTGCAGTCGCTTTTCATGCCTGATTGTGTTGAGCCTGACGTTAAATTGCTCAGACATCACAAGCGCGCAACACTTTCCAAACAAGCCGGTTCGCGTCGTCACGGCTGAAACGGGCGGCGGCCCCGATTTCGTGGCGCGGCTGATCGCGCAAAATCTCACGGTCAGTCTGGGGCAGCAGGTGATCGTTGAAAACCGCGGTGGCAGTGGCATCATTCCCGCACAGCTCGTGGCTCAGGCACTGCCTGATGGTTACACGCTGCTCCTGTACAGCAGCGCGTTGTGGCTATTGCCGTTCATGCGCGATAACGTCCCGTATGACGCGGTCAGGGATTTCTCGCCCGTCACGCTCGCGGTCAGTTCGCCCAACATACTGGTAATTCATCCATCGATTGCGGCAAACTCCGTTAAGGATTGGATTGCATTGGCAAAATCCAGGCCTGGAGAACTCAACTACAGTTCCGGGGTCAGCGGGTCTTCCGCGCATCTTGCGGCGGAATTATTCAAGTCCATGGCTGGCGTCAACCTGGTGCGCATTCCCTACAAGGGCAGCGCGCCGGCACTCACCGCACTTCTTGCAAACGAAGTGCAGACGATGTTTGCCATTGCCTCCGGTGTTCCGCCGCATATCAAGTCGGGCCGGCTCCGAGCGCTGGCGGTAACCAGTGCGCAGCCTTCAGCGCTCTTTCCGGGCATGCCCACGATAGCGGCATCGGGTTTGCCGGGCTATGACTCGGTTCTGGTATTGGGCATCTACGCGCCTGCCAGGACTTCTTCAGCGCTCATCCGGCGACTGAATCAGGAAATCGTCGGCGTCCTCAGGCGCGCCGACGTCAGCGAAAAGTTTCTCAGCGCCGGCGTCGAGACTGTTGCCAGTTCTCCGGAGCAGTTGGTGGCTGCGGTCAAGTCCGACATGGCCATGTGGGGCAAGATAATCAGGGATGCCGGAATACGGGCGGAATAGTTGGATAAACTGTAATGACGAGGATGGGCAAGGTCATCCGGGATGCCGGCATTCGATCGGAGTGATTTCGGGCACGATGCGATCGCGAGCAGATCGAATCCTGCATATGGTTCGTCGGTGTTCCTGATCCAGGTGCTGTCCGAAGCCATTATTCGCGCGCGCGGAATAGACGTTGCATCCGTTTTCTACAGAGACTCGAGCGGACTGTCGACTGCCGTCATGTCGTCGCAAGTGCATTTCGGCATGCTTTCGCTGCCCACTGTTACCGCTCTCGGGAATAAAGTGAAGATCCTCGCAGTGACTGGTGCGGAACGGGCGCCGCAATATCCCGGCGTTTCGACTTTCGTTGAACTCGGTCTCCCGCAAGTGCAAAGCACAGGCTTTTCCCTGAATGCGCCAGTGGGTGTGCCAAAGACCGTGCTCGCCAAGCTCCATGCACTGACTTCGCAGGTGCTGAAGCAGCCCGAAATTGTGGCCCGGTTCAAGCAACTGGGCTTTGATGTGGCCGATCAGGCGCCGGATGCCGCGGCCAAACGTCTGCTCGACGAAGGCGCTCTTTTCGCTGACATCGCCAGGAAGGCGGGGATACAGCCGCAGTAGGCCGCTGTCCACGGGGTGCGTTCACTCTGATGTGACCGAAGCTCGTAGCCCGGATGTAACGAAGTGGAATCCAGGGATCGTGCCCGGTCTGGGACGACGACCCCCGGAGTACGCTGTGCTTTCTCCGGGCTACCCGTTCCAGGCGAGCGACTCAAAGTGGTCCGCTTGAGCCATTTCACACATCAGTTTGAATCGCACACCTGTCCACGATCGCGTTTGACAGCACGTTGACCGTAGCTGTAAGTCATTCCCAACAATTGACTTGTGTGCCGCCGGTGCGCGTTGCGACGCGTTTATTTTCGGTGTAGATTCAGTTTCGACCCTGAAGAGGAAAAAAAGTATTCAATATCCGGCGAATACCCGCGTGGCTGACTGCAACAGTATCTTTTCCCCTGATGATAATGTCAGGCGCAGCACAAAGTCAGAATTTTCCCGCTAAAGCCATACGCATAGTCGCGCCCGAAGCGGGCGGTGGCGCCGATTTCGTGGTGCGCCTCGTTGCGCAAGGCATGACCGGCGGATTGGGACAGCAGGTGATCGTCGACAATCGAGGCGGCAGCGCGGCAATACCCGCGGACCTGGTGGCGAAAGCGTCGGCCACTGGTTACACGTTGCTGTTTCACGGCGGTACGGTATGGATGCTGCCGCTGCTGCAATCGAGTGTGCCGTACGATATGGCCAGAGATTTCGCGCCGTTGACGCTGGTTGCCAATTCGCCGAGCTTCCTGGCGGTCCATCCGTCGCTCGCTGCTACTTCCGTGAAGGAATTGATCGCGGTTGCAAAAGCAAAGCCCGGGCAACTTAACTATGGATCGGCGATATCGGGCTCCACGCCGCACCTAGCCGTAGAACTCTTTAAAGCCATGGCGAGCGTGGACATCTTGCGCGTGTCGTACAAAGGCGCCGGGCCGGCGCTCAATGCGGTGATTGCCGGTGAAGCGCAGGTGATCATCACCGTCGCGGCATCGGTAGCTCCGCACGTCAAGTCCGGCCGCCTGAGGGGGCTGGCGATTACCAGTGCAGAGCCATCGCCCATGTTTCCGGGTGTGCCGACGGTGGCGGCGACATTACCCGGTTACGAGGCAGGAACCATGCACGTGATGTTCGCGCCTGCCGGCACGCCTGCGCCCATCGTGAACCGTTTGCAGCGCGAGGTTGCGCGCGTGGTCAATGGCGCCGAGTTGAAAGAGAAGTTGTATACCGCGGGTATCGAGGGCGTCGGAAGTACGCCCGAGCAGCTTGCGGCAACCATGAAGGCGGATGTGGCAAGGATGGGCAAGGTTATCAGGGACGCCGGGATACGCGCCGATTAGACTCGCGAGGGTAATCGGTTAGTAGTAAGCCGTGAGCGGGCAGCGTTCGTTTGCGGACGCGTTAGACACTCCAGTGTTACGTCACAATTCGACCACCACGGATTTGCAGGCATTGTCGGCATTTCCATCGTGTTGTTTGCGTTCGATGGAACGGCGAGGAAAAGCGTTTTACGCATAGATCATGGGAGATTGTATGAAGGCGGATGTTATTGTTGTAGGCGGCGGGGGAACCGGTTTGTCCGCCGCCATTGAGGCTGCGGCACATGGTGCGCAGGTATTGTTGCTGGAAAAGAATCCGCGCCCGGGCGGCACCACGGCGATGTCCGTGGGGTCGCTGACCGCGACGCGCACGGCGTATCAGGAACGCGCCGGCGTGGTCGACGAGCCTCAGCATCATTACGAGGACATCGCATTGTTCAGCAAAGATGGCCGCGCGGACAACGATACGTTGCGCCGCGTACTGACCGAAAACGTGCCCGAGACCGTGAACTGGCTTTCTTCACTGGGCGTGCAGTTTCTGGGCCCGCTAGAAGACCCGCCGCATCGCAAGCCACGCATGCACGTGGTACTGCCGACGTCGCGTTCCTATATTTATCATCTCGAAAAACACGCCAGAAAACTTGGCGTTCAAATCGTCACCAATGCGCGGGCTCGTCATTTGATCGTAAGCAATGGTGAAGTAACCGGGGTCGAGTTCGATCAATCTGGAACTACTGCGGTCAAGGCCTACGCCGCCCGCGGGGTCGTGCTCGCGAGTGGCGATTACACCGCGAATCCAGACATGAAGCGCAAGTACATTTCGGACGTTGCCGCCAATACCGAGCCGATCAATCCGAACAATACCGGCGACGGTCAGCAGATGGCGATGGAACTGGGCGCGAATATCAAGAACGCTGATTCGCACAGCGCAGGTCTGCGCTTTGTTGCGCCGGCGAATCCATCATGGATCAGCCGCATTCCGCCGTGGCGCGGGCTGATGGGAGTGGTCAAATTTGCAATTCGTTACGCGCCACCGGCGCTGGTGCGCAAGTTCATCATGGGCTTTATCACCACGGTGACCGTGCCCGCGCATGAGCTGTTTAATTCGGGCGCCATGCTGATCGCAAAAAATGGTGTGCGCATACCCGTGGACAAGAAGGCCGTCGTTGCCGAACTGACCAAACAGCCTGAGGGCATCGGCTACATCGTGTTCGACCGGACGATTGCGGACAAATTTTCCAAATGGCCGCACTTTGTATCCACGGCACCGGGCGTGGCCTATGCCTACCTCCAGGACTACGAGCAGAACCGTCGCGATCTGTTCTCAAAATCCGATACGCTGGAGGGGCTCGCGGGCCTTCTTGGTATTGATGCGGTAAAAATGAAAGAGGCTGCCGCGACGCATGCCGCGCCGCTGCGGGAGGCGCCCTACTACGCGCTGGGGCCGGTCAAAAACTACATCAACTATGCCGATGGCGGCCTCATCATCAGCGAACGGCTGGAAGTGCTGGACGCTAACGGACGCGCGATCCCGCGGCTGTTCGCGGGTGGTTCGGTGGGGCAGGGTGGCCTGCTGTTGCGCGGGCACGGACACCATCTGGGTTGGGCGTTCACTTCAGGCCGGCTGGCGGGGAAATACGCGGCGCAACTGTCGCCACGATCATCCTGACGTGGTGTGCGTTGGATGATTTGCTACGACTCTAGACCTGTCCCAATACTGTCATAAAAGACGCGGGCATACGCGCCGAATAGCTGTTATCAAGGAGAGGTCATGCTTGCGTTGCGTTTCTATACGGGAATATTTTGCTTTGCGATGATGGTGTGCGGCACCGCTAGCGTGTCCGCGCAGGGCTATCCGGATAAACCCATCCGCATCGTTACCTCTGAGGTCGGTGGCGGCACTGATTTCGCGGCGCGGCTAATCGCGCTATGCCTTACAGGCGGTTTGGGCCAGCAGGTGATAGTAGACAATCGACCGAGCGGGGTTATTCCAGCACAGATTGTGGCGAAAGCTGCGCCAGATGGTCACACCTTGCTCGTCGCTGCTACCGCGTTCTGGCTCCTTCCGCTCATGCAAAATCTTTCCTACGATCCCGTGCGGGAGTTTTCGCCGATTTCATTGATGACGCGTTCACCCAGCGTACTTGTGGTGCATCCGGCGGTGGCGGCAAAATCCGTCAAGGAGCTGATCGCATTGGCGAGAGCCAGTCCGGGAGAGCTTAACTATGCTTCGGGTCCAACCGGCGTTTCAAATCATCTCGCGGCGGAATTATTCAAAGCCATGGCGGGCGTCAATTTGGTGCGTATTCCTTACAAAGGCGGCGGGCCTGCAGTCAACGCTTTGATCGCGGGTGAAGTGCAGGTGTCGTTTCCCAGTGCGGCCGGGGTGACTCAGCATATCAGGTCGGGCAGATTAAGAGCCCTGGCGATTACCAGCGCTCAACCATCGGTGTTGTTTCCCGAGTTGCCCACGTTGGCGGCCTCCGGCCTGGCGGGCTATGAGTCGGAAGGTTTGGCGGGCGTATTTGCACCGGCGAAGACTCCCGCGGTGCTCATCAACCGATTGAACCAGGAGATAGTGCGGTGCCTCGACAGGACAGATGTAAGAGAGAAGTTTCTGAAAGCCGGACTAGAAACCGTCGGCAGCTCGCCGCAGGAGTTTGGAGCCAAGATAAAGTCGGAAATCACCAGATTGGGCAAGGTGATCAAGGATGCCGGCATTCGTTCCGAATAGCCGCAGACTTCACGGCGCAGTCTATGCTAAGGCAGCACGCCCATGTGCTGCGCGGGGGCTTGCGTCGTCCCAAGGCGCAGGTACTGTACAAACTGGGGAACGGGGTCCAGCTTAATAGCATCATAAGTGCAAGACCCCTTTGCCCCGTTGGGTTGAAAAATCATCACGGTATGGCCATTCTGAATTTTGCTCGTGGCATTGTTGGGTAAAACGTCCTTGCCGTTCAGTATCGTTCCGTGGTTTTACTCGGCGATGTCCGCGTCCTTGATCACTTTCGCCCACTTGAACATGTCCACGCGCACGGTTGCCTGCGGCGTGCGGGCGGGCGCGAATATCGCGTAAGTGGAACCGAATTCGAATCCCGGCAGCTAGTAGGGCGCATTAACCGAAGGGCAATGCGCCGCAAGAGGTGAGAGGAGGCATTTGCCGACTTTCCGAACTGGAAGCGCAGCGAAAACGCCCTGCGCGAACTGCGCAAGAAAGTGACCTTCGCCATCTTCGCGGAAACCGACAACCTGGATCAGGTGACCGCGATGGTGGATGATCTGTTTACCCTGCTGGAAAAGGCGGACCGGATTTAGAGCGATGAAGGCTGTCGATCACAAAGCCGATTTCAAACAGCGCGTCCGTCACTGGGCCGAAAAGCTGGACGTGAGGGTCGTGTGGCTGGGTGTCCGCCCGATGAGTAACAAATGGGCATCGTGTTCCGCTGCAGGCCATTTGAATTTCAGCGACGAACTGCCAGAGCTGAAATCCGAGCTATGGGATTACGTGATCGTCCACGAACTGCTGCACTTCTTTGTTCCCAACCACGGAAAACTCTGGAAAATCCTGATGCGCGCTCATCTGGGTGAGTATGAGGCGCAGGAAGACGAGTTGAAGCGAATTGCGTACAAGAAAGAGAGGGGGGCATAAAGAAAGTGATCGCTCGTGTGTTCTGTCGTGTCGTCCTTCGCGTCGCAATGCGCATGCAAGAGAATTCGGCTATCCCCTAGAGCCTGTTATGGACTTATGCGTGCGCGACGTTGAGCCAAAAAGGCCCGGATGCTAGGCGCGACGAGGCCGCATAGCACCCCTATGCAACGAGGAGCAACAACGCAGACGGGCCTTTTTGGCTCAACCCGAAGGGAACGATTGAAAGGGGCCCATTGCGTCGTCGCCCCTCGCTTACAGTGTCGGGCACTGCGGCGCGAGCGCCTCCTCGCACTGAACCCCTTCTCACTCGTTCGTCGCACACGCACAAGTCCATAACAGGCTCTAGCTGCGTGTGTGCAGCGGTTGGTGACCGGCGGTGCAGCGCCGAGTACCGCTACCCCGTGAACGGCGCGACTCTCGGCAGGTTGAAAAGTTTCGTTACGTTGTCACGCAAAAGTTTGTTCAGCACGTCGTTGGGCAAGCTCCCCAGGTCTCTCGCGATAACGTCACGGGATTTTGGCCACGTGGAGTTGGGATGAGGGAAATCGTTAGACCACATGCAGTTATCGGTACCCCATCCGTTCAGTATCCACCGGACAGGCGGATCATCGAAGAAGGTCGCATAAATCTGCCGCTTGAAATATTCGCTGGGCAGCATCGCGATGCCGGGGTTGAATTTTCCGCGTTTATAGTACTTGTCCCACTGCGAAATGATAAATGGCAGCCAACTGACTTCATTCTCCACGATGACCATTTTCAATTGCGGGAAACGGTCAAATACACCCGACGTCATGATTTGCATGATCGCGTTAGCGCCATATAACATTTTCAGGTGCACGGCGGAAGTCAGATGGACGGCGAATTTCGTACCTTCAGACGCGTTGATGCCATAGCCGCTCTTGCCTGGAGGCACGCCACGCAGGCCGGTGTCACCGTAAACATTGTTCTGTCCGGTAAGAATGTGCAGACTCACCGGTAACTGCAGATTCTGCGCCGCGGCCCAGAGGCGGTCATAGTGACTGGTTGCGAACGAAAGTTCGTCGGGCGGGAACTGCCACACCATGATGCCGCGCATCCCCGCTTCCTTGCAGCGTTGTGCTTCCTTGATGGCATGATCAATGTCGTAAGCGGCAATCAGGCCAATGCCGAACAAGCGGTCCGGCGCATGCGTACAGTAATCTATCAGCCAGTCGTTATAAACCCGCAAACAGGCCTCCTGCAGCGCCGCATCTTTCAGGCTGAACTGATCCATCGCCAGGCTCGGATACAGGACTTCGCCGCAAACCCCATCCATGGCCATTTCCCTGGCGCGCAGTGCCGGATTCGTTCCCCCCTGATGCGCCTGCAGATCGGCTGCGCGTTTCGCGTATCGCGGTGCCCGGTCGCGGAATGATGGGGGAAGATTCTTCTCCCACAGATCGGGAGGTTCCATGACATGAGAATCTGCGGAAATCAGCGCTTCTTGATTGCTTGTCATGGCACATCGCTCCCCGTTTGGCTGCAGACGACTACGCTTGCGACTCGCACAATAACATCCTGGAGCAACGGATAGCCCGCCGCAGCACACATGCGTGAATTGGCACAACGGTACCTCATGAGTATTTCATGGTCAAGGCGAATGTCTGTTTCGAATTTCTTGCGCAAGTTCGCGAACAAGCGTTAAATATCAGGGGGAGTTACATCAATAAACCACATCGCCTGCGCCAGCGATAGATCAATTTTTCGGCAGGACGTCTACATGCCATTGCGGTGTTCTTGTTTGCGTGCAATGTCGGCAGGCATCCTGTTACTGGGTGCCAGCGCCGGATTCAGCCAGGGTTATCCCAGCAAACCATTGCGCATAGTCACTTCTCCACCCGGCGGCGGGGTCGATTTTGCGGCACGGTTGCTGGCTCCGGGACTTGCCCGCGCGCTGGGCCAGCCGGTGGTCGTCGAAAATCGCGGCGGCAACGCGGCGGAGATTGTGGCGCGAGCAATACCGGACGGCTATACGCTATTGGTAAATGGCACCAGCTTCTGGATCGGACCGCTCATGCGCAAATCCGCATGGGATCCGATCAGGGACTTTGTGCCGATTTCGTTCATGACGACGGCGCCCAATGTTCTGGTCGCGCATCCTTCGGTTCCGGCCAACTCGGTCAAGGAACTGATAGAACTGGCCAGGGCCAGGCCGGGAACCCTGAACTATTCATCGTCCGCGATAGGCGCCGCGGCGCATCTCGGAGGCGAATTATTCAAGTCTCAGACGGGTACCAATATTGTGCATATTCCATACAAGGGCCAAGGCGCGGCAAACGCAGCCGTACTCAGTGGCGAAGTTCAACTGACGTTGGCGACTCCTTCTTCGGTCGCGCCTATGATCAAGGCAGGAAAGCTCAAGGTTTTTGGAATTACCAGCGCCCAGCCTTCCGCATTGGCGCCGGGCGTGCCCACCATAGCGGCGACGGTTCCAGGATATCAAATCGGCAGCGCGACGGCGTTGCTGGCCCCGACGGGCACCGGCGTTATTATTATTAACCGGTTGAATCAGGAAATCGTGAGGCTGCTCAATCAGGCGGAGGTGAAGGAAAAACTATTAGGCGCGGGCGTAGAGGTCGTCGCCAGTTCGCCGCAGGCATTTGCCGCCGAGATGAAATCGGAAATGGCACGCCTCGGCAAAGTTATCAAGGACGCCGGCTTGCGCGAAGACTAGGAAGCGCGAGATCGTAGCGTAGTGCGGGGTCTATAGTCGTTGCATAGTGCAACGTATTACCCCGCTTCTTATCGGTGCACCGCGCGCACCGCAGCCAAGCTTACGTCAGTAACCTCACATTCAGTCCGCCGACACGCTTGAATGCTTTGTCCCCGCTCAGAAACATGTGATCCGTACCTAGCTGCAGGCAACTTGCCGCTTGCAGAGCATCTGGCGTCCTAAGACCATGCCTGGCTCGGATTGCGGCAGCCAACTCAACTACATCTTTTGTAAGCTCCACCCACGCCAAATCAGGACGGGCGAAGAACGCATCATACGAGGCCAATGTCGCACTGTCATTGGCCTTCATCGGGCCTACTCGGCACTCCAGCCATGTCAGCCGGCTCACTGCCGCCCCCAAGTCGGGGTGCTTCCTTGTGATCGTCGCAAGTTCTCTGCGAATCTTGCTGGCAAACGGCTCTCTTCCCTCAGTCAGGTAGATCAAGGCGCTGGCGTCGAAGAAGGCGATCACCAGTTCCGCTCGGCATTGAGATCAGCGTCGATCTTTGCCTTGCTACGCTTGCCAGTAGCAGCCTGTGATAACAGCCACTGAATAGCAGTCAAGCCAATGGGCGCCGGTGCCTTGCCCTGTGCCAATCGCAGGTAGTCGTCCTCGGATAGCACCACTGCAGCTGGCCGATTGCGCTTGACGATATGCACCGGGCCACGGCGCAGGCCATCCTCTATCGCGGCCATGCCACGGCGCTTGAGTTCGGCAACAGTTAGTGTATTCATGGCTAATCCATTTAAGTACTGATTACAGTACTGATTATATACACTTTTGTACTTGCCGTTCAGTACCGTTGCTGGGGTTTATTCGCCGATGTGCGCGTCCTTGATCACTTTCGCCCACTTGATCATGTCCGCGCGCACGGTAGCGGCGAGTTCTTCCGGCGTTGTGCCGACCGTCTCGACTCGGACCGCGAAAAACTTTTCCTTGACGTCGGGCAGTCCCAGCACCTTGACGATTTCACGCTTCAGCAGGCGCACGGTTGCCTGCGGCGTGCGTGCGGGTGCGAACATCGCGTAAGTCGAAGCGAATTCGAATCCCGGCAGCGAAGCGGCAACCGGCGGCAGTTCCGGGAACAGCGCCGATGGTTTGGCGCTGCTGACGCCGAGCGCACGCAGTTTCCCCGCGGCGATATGTGCTGCAACCGAGGCAGGGCTGGTAAACATCATCTGCACCTGACCGCCGAGCAGCGCGATTACCGCCGGTCCGGCGCCTTTATACGTGATTCCGACGATATTGACGCCCGCTATCGATTTGAACAGCTCGCCGGTGAGCTGATTGGCGGAGCCGGGTTCGGCTGCGGCGTAGTTGAACTCGCCTGGCTTGGACTTTGCCAGCGCGATCAGGTCCTTGACGGTGTTCGCGGCGACCGATGGGTGAACCACAAGGACGTGCGGTGAGGTGAGTATCAGTGACACGGGCGCAAAACTTTTCACCGGATCGTAGCTGGTCTTCTGCATCAGCGGCGCAATCCACATGAAGTTAGCCGTCAACAACAGCGTGTGGCCATCGGGTACTGCTTCCGCGGCGATGGTCGCGGTGAGCGTGGTTTGCCGGTTGTCGACGATGACGGGTTAGCCCAGTGCTAGCGAGAGGTGTTGCGCGAGCAGTCGCGCCGCGAAGTCGTTGCCAGCACCCACCGGCGCGGTGATGATGCGCACTGGCTTGCTTGGGTAGGATTGTGCTGAAGCCGTCAGCGTACCGACTATCACCAATACGATCAATGACGACAGGCTTTTCAGGAGTCGCGCCATATTTTCTCTCCGAATAATCAGACAGTGGGTCGAGTTAATGGCGCACCTATTGATCTCGTCATCATGTAAGGCACGCCCGCATCCAAGCTTTGTCGTCCAGACGCAAGCCGGGCCCCGTGGACACTGGAGGAAGGCCCGATGTCATGCTTTCTTGCTAGATCGATTTCCGAAGACCGGTGTCGGTGCGCTCATTTTTCCCATCAGATTCTATCGCACTAATGATGAACGCAAATTCCTGGTGGCGCCGGTTTTGATCTCTCGCATGTCGCTTGATGCCGCGCGCTCAAGCGAGTATCTTTCAGTCAGTCTACTTCATAACACAAAGCGCGGTTGCCATAATCCGGTCGCCGCTTTTCGGAAAACGGATAATGACCACAAAAAAACTTGTCTCTGACGTATTGGCGACTTTCGTCGCCGAGCAGTCGTTCGACGCAATCCCCGAAATTGTTCGCGGCCGTGCAAAACTTCTGTTGCTCGATGCCATCGGCAATGCCTATGCGTCCACGCGGCTGGAGTTCGCACACAAGGCACTGACGGCGCTGCGCGGGTTGGGTTCAGGCAACTCGAACGTCATCGGCATGCCCGCGCTGCTGGGTTTGCGTGATGCCGCGATGATGAACAGCATGCTTGTGCATGGCGGCGATTTTGATGAAACCTATCTGCCGGGGTCGGTGCACATGACGGCGAGCTGCGTGCCGACGGCGCTCGCTGTTGCTGCGGATGCAGGCGCAAGCGGCAAGGACCTGTTGCTGGCGTTGATTCTGGGACTTGAGGTTGCCGCACGCCTGGGGGCCGCGGGCAAAGGTGGATTCAACCTCGCCGGATTCCATGCCACCAACCTCATTGGCATTTTTGGCTGCACGATGATAGCGGGGCGTCTGATGCAGTTAGGTCAGGCCAAGCTGGTCATGGCGCAGGGTATTTCGCTGAGCATGGCGGCGGGCACGCACCAGCCTTTGGAGGAAGGCTCGTGGACCAAGCGCATGCACCCGGGTTTCGCCGCTGCATCAGCCATTACCGCGGTGGCGCTGGCGCGTCAGGGATTTATCGGGCCGACCGAAACCTATGAAGGAAAATACGGTCTCTATCCGTGTTTTCTCGGCGCACACGCCGCGAACGTCGATCTGGATCTTGCGACATCCGATCTCGCCAAACGCTGGGAGTTCACGCGCTCGTCGGTCAAGCTCTATCCGGCATGTCATCAAACGCATGCCTTGATCAAGGCCGCCGTCAAGCTTCGCCGCACGCCCGGTTTCGATGTCGCGAATATCGAGTCGATACGCGGACTCGTTTCAGAAGCCGCGGTTCCGCTGATTTGCGAACCGCTGGCGACAAAACTCAAGCCGCCCAGCAACTACGCTGCCCAGTTCAGCATGCATTACACGATTGCATGCGGATTGGTGCGCGGACAGATGAGCAATGAGGAACTCGACGAGTCATCGTATTCAAGCGCCGAACTGCTGGAGGTCGCAAGCAAGGTGAAGTACGAGGTGGATCCCAACGGTGGCTTTCCCAAGACCCGCACGGGCGAAGTCATCATTCGCATGAAGAACGGGCAGGTGCTCTCGCAGCGCGAGGAAATCGGCCCGGACCAGCCCGAGCCGGAAGAGGATATTCTCGCCAAGTTCATGCTCAACACCAAACCACACCTGTTGCCGGCTCGTGCCTCGGCGTTGCGCGACATTGTCATGGACATCGAGAACTTCGCCGATGTCGGCGCGTTGGGGCGCATGCTGGGCGGAACGGGCCGGAACTGAGAACCGTTTGGCGTTCACGCATCCTTGAAAATCGCGTCGATCACTTTGCATCCAGGCAGAATGCCTGTTGACTACGGCACCCGGATCAGTACCTTTCCAAAATGCGCTTCGCTCGCCAGATACTCATACGCGGCGCGCGCGTCAGTAAAATCGAATACACGGTCCATGACGGGCTGCAACTTGTTGACATCGATGGCGCGGTTCATGGCCTCGAACATATCGCGGCTGCCGACCTGTATGCCACACATGGAAGCACGCTTCGAAAAGAGCGTGCCCGGATCTATCATCGCTTTGCCGGCAAGGTTGCCGACTGCGCTGACGTGGCCGCAATGGCGCAGCGCGGCAATCGATTTCGCCAGCGATCCCGAACCACCGACTTCCACCACCAGGTCCGCGCCCAGCCCATCGGTGAGTTCGCGGACCCGCACGTGCCAGTCCGGGACTGATCGATAGTTGATGACGTCGGAGATGCCAAGTTTGCGCAGTCGTGCGGCCTTTTCGTCGCTGCCTGTGGTCGCAATAACACGTGCACCGGCGAGCATGCCGAATTGTGCTGCAAACAGCGATACGCCGCCGGTGCCTAGTGTTACCAGGGTGCGGCCGGACTGAAGTTTTCCCTGCACGTGCACGGCGTTCCACGCGGTCACCGCGGCGCACGGCAAGGTTGCCGCCTGCTCAAAATTCATGTGCGTCGGAATGCGCACCAAGCCGTCTTCGCTGAGCACGATCTGCTCGGCCAGTACGCCATCGCTGGGGCCGCCCAGCGCCGAAGGCATGAATTCCGGTTTCAGATCGCCACCCAGCCATCGCTGAACAAAAATGGGAGCAACGCGGTCACCGACCTTCCAGCGCGTAACGCCAGGTCCTATAGCGGCAATTTCGCCTGCGCCGTCGGAGACTGGAATCGCGCCCGGCTTGAGCGGGACGCTGGTATAGGTGCCGAAAATGATATTCAGGTCGCGATGATTAAGCGCACACGCGCGCATGCGGACGCGCACCTGGCTGGGACCCGGCTGCGGAATCGCAGCTTCGGTTATTTTCAGTCCGTCAAGGCTGCCGAGCTTGCCCAGTTGATAGATTCGCATCTGATAGCCCTGTGAGTTGGATATGCGGTCGTGGTGCGGACGACCTGAAACGTGGTCTGGAGCTGGCTAAGTTTGAGGCGCCTGAATGTTGGCCGCTTTGATAACCTTGGCCCACTTGCGCGTGTCATTCGCGATATAGGCCGTGAACTCCTCGGCTGATGAACCGACGGGGTCCGCGCCGCGGTCCAGCATGCGCTTGCGACCATCCGCGGACCTGAATATGCGTGAAAGCTCCGTGCTGATCTTTGCCGTTATGTCTTTTGGCATGCCGGCGGGACCGACGATGCCGTACCAGCCGACCGTCTCAAATCCCGGTACGCCGGATTCGCTGATCGTCGGTATTTCGGGATAGGCGGGCGAACGCTTGAGTGATGTAACACCCAGCGCGCGCAGCTTGCCGGATTGCACCAGGGGGTGTCCGGCTGGCAGCGTCGGAAATGACAGGTCGATGTGTCCGCCTATCAGGTCGCTCATTAGCGCACCCGTGCCCTTGTAGGGAACGTGAACAAACCGGTATGGGGTTATTTGCTGCAGGAGTTCGCC
>CANJQI010000029.1 GCA_947476215.1 Betaproteobacteria bacterium | reverse complement strand
TCGCTCGAACCTTGTCACCATTTCGGTCGCACTCCGCCTTGCGACCAGGCATTGATTCAGGCCGGCGTGACACGAGTGGTCGCGGCCATGGTCGATCCTGATCCGCGAACTTCCGGCCACGGCATGGCAAACCTCGGACAGGCAGGAATTGCGGTTGTGATCGGGGTCATGGAAAACGAAGCGCGCGAACTGAATATCGGTTTCGTGTCGCGAGTGACGCGCGGCCGGCCGTGGACGCGCATGAAAATCGCTGCAAGTCTCGATGGCAAGACCGCGCTTAACAACGGCAGGAGTCAATGGATAACCGGCGAAGAAGCACGGCGGGACGGACACCACTGGCGCGCCAGGGCCTGTGCGCTGCTGACCGGCATAGGCACGGTCCTTGATGACGATCCGCAGTTGACTGTGCGCGATGTCAGCACGCCGCGTCAGCCGCTGCGCGTGGTTGTCGACAGCCGGCTGGCGATTCCGCTGACTGCACGCGTGCTGGCGGGTGGCGGTGTGCTGATCGCGTGTTCAGAAGAAAATCCGTATAAGATCAAACAGTTAGTGGATCTGGGCGCGGAAGTCATTGCCATGCCCAATGCTCATGGCAAGGTCGAACTGCCGGCACTCATGCAGGAACTTGCGCGGCGCGGCGTCAACGAACTGCACATTGAGGCCGGGGCTAAACTGAATGGATCGTTAATAAACGAGGAATGTGTAGACGAACTGCTGCTGTACCTCGCGCCGCATTTGCTGGGCGACAGTGCGCGCGGCATGGCGGCCCTTCCCGAACTGGTCGATCTCGAAGCTCGCCGCAGATTGCAAATACGTGAGGTAAGCACCATAGGCAACGATATACGCGTCATCGCCAGGCTGGAGAAAAAATAAAATGTTCACCGGGATAATAGAATCTGTCGGCGAAGTGCGCGAATTAAGTCCCGCGCCGGGTGGTATTCGCATCGTGATAGATCCGGGCACGCTTGATGTGAGCGACGTCAAGATCGGAGACAGTATCGCCATCAACGGCGTGTGTCTGACGGTGGTGTCTATGTCGACCGCGCACATCGAGTTTGACGTATCGCGTGAAACATTGAACCGCACCATTGGATTCACTGCCCAAGCTCGCGTCAATTTGGAAAAAGCGCTGCGTCTATCCGATCGGCTCGGCGGTCACCTGGTCAGCGGGCACGTCGACGGCGTGGGCACCGTAACGCGTTTCGAACCGGCAGGCGATAACAGGTTGTTGGCGGTTGAAGCACCGCCGGAGTTATCAAAATTTATCGTGCGCAAAGGTTCCATCACCATCGACGGCGTGAGCCTGACGGTGAACTCGGTCGATTGCAATCGTTTCGAAGTAAACCTGATTCCCCATACGCTCAACGCAACCAGTTTCGCCGGGCTCACCGTGGGTGCCAGGGTAAACCTTGAAGTGGATATGCTGGCACGTTACGTTGAACGGCTGCTTACGCCGAATCGCGACGGTCGCACTTCCGGTTTGTGAACTGCTTCCTCTACGAAAATACTTTCATTCCAAGACTACGCCGGCCACACCGGTTCGTTGTAACCCAGCGGCACCATGGGGCGCGCCCATCGCGGCGGCGTTTCCGATAGGCGCAGGACAGGCGCAAGATGCTGTAGCCGACCTACTGGTGTATTGCTGGTCATGGACCACCGTGCGAGTTCTTCCTTGGTGAATTCCGCAGGCACGTTCTTGAGGTTCGCAACCGGCACCTCGCCGCATTCGACGAGCCAGCGCCCCACCTGCGCCAGAGAAATGCGCACCAGCCAGCTGCCGCCCTCGCGGGCGCGGCGCGCGAGGGCGAGCATCGCACCGGTGGCCATCAAGTACCCGGTCAGGAAGTCGATTGCCGACACTGGATAGAACTGCGGGCCGGGTATATCGCCGGGGAAGAGCTCGCCTTGCCGGGCGGTGATGCCGCTGACCGCCTGGACCACGGTATCGAAGCCGCGGCGCGATGCCCACGGTCCGACATGACTGAAGGCGCTGAGCGACACTGCCACGATACCGGGCCGCATTTCCGCCAGCGCCTCTGGAGAAAAACCACGACTGCCGAGCGTGCCGGGCCGGTAGCCTTGAGAGAATATGTCGGCCTTGCGCACCAGCCCGCGCAAGATTTCCTTGTCCCGGTCCTCGCGCAAATCGAGTTGGGCGGAGAGCTTGCCGTGGCCGGTATCGTACTCCTGGCGCCCAACGACAGGCAGATGGGCCGCCGTGATCTTCAATACATCGGCACCATGTTCGGCCAGCGTGCGTCCACAAGTCGGTCCGGCTATGACTCGCGTCAGATCCAGCACCCGGATGCCTGACAACGGCCGGTCACCGGCGGGGAGCGGTTCCGGCGCGCTGTCGCCGATCTTGATGATCTCCATCAATGGCAATGACGCGATCGCGGCGGCTTGTGGGTGTTGTGCCCACTCCTGCATGGTACGCACCATACCTCCCGCGCTGCCCGCGGCGATGATGGCTTCCTCAAGCTCGAAGGCGTCCCACTGCTTAACCGCTTTGCTGACGGCCTCCGGGTCTTCCGGCACTCCGAGTATCTTCAGCGTGGCGGCGCGATGATTGGGAAAGTTGCCATGCAGGTAGCACCAGCGATCGTTTTTCGCCGCGAAGATGCCCACCACCGGATTGCGCCTGAAATCCACCGGCGTCTCCTCCATTTTCAAATAGCGACCGCTGCGCAGCGTAGCGGTCGCCTGGCGGGCATCGATTGCTATCTTCTGGCGGCGCCCGGTACGTAATTCCCAAAGATCGGAGACGGCGAGGCCTACCGCCGCGAGCGCCGCGCTACCGGCCTCCGTGATGCGGAATGGTGTCGGCAATATTGGATCGGCGCCGCCGCTAATCTCGACCTCGTTTGCGCGTTCTTCCGTCCAGCCGGCGATTGGGAATATGGTGTGCAGGGCATTATTGATCATGATTGAAGCTCCTGGAATTTATCGCGGTGCGCGATATCTCGGACAGACAGCGGATGCTGTCACGGTGACATGGTTGTGTTGAAGGGCAACATTATGCCGCAACTTCAGCAAAGACGTTGCACTCGCACGTAAATTATCGTCGTGCGACGTGAGTGCTGCAATCAATCCGCTGTGATGCCGACGTCCCTGATCACTTTGCCAAACCGGGTCATCTCGGATTTTATTGCTGCGCCAAGATCCCCTGGAGAACTTCCAACCGTTTCCACGCCTATGCTTAACAGTCTCTCTTTTACTTCGGCCAGATTGAGCACCCGCACGATTTCATGGTTCAGCCGGTTGACGATAGTCAACGGCGACTGAGCCGGCGCGAATATGCCCTGTGACGTTGCCGCATCAAACCCGGGCAGCGTTGCCGCGACCGTAGGCAATCCTGGATAGAGCGCGGATGGGGCGACGCTGGAAACCGCCACTGGACGCAATCTGCCCGACTTGACATGCGGTGTGATGGAACTGCTGCTGGCGAACTGCAGTTGCGTTTCGCCGACGACTCCACCGGTGATTGCCGTCGCAGTACTCTTGTAACCTATGCGCACTATATCGACGCGGGCCATGGATTTGAATAGTTCCGCTGCGAGATGATTTGACGAGCCGGAATTGGTCGATGCGTAGTTGAGGGCGCCTGGTGTTGCCTTGGCCAAAGTGACCAGCTCTTTGACGGACTTTGCCGGTAACGAAGGGTGAACGACAAGTATCTGCGGCGAACTCGCCAGCATGGAGATCGGTAAAAAGTCTTTCAATGCGTCGTAAGATGTTTTGGCCAGCAGTGTCCCTAGCCAGAAACTGTTGCCGTGCAGCAGGAGTGTGTACCCGTCAGGCGCGGCCTTGCTGACGACTTCCGCGGGAATAATGACACTGCCGGCCCGATTATCCACAATAACGGGTTGCCCCAACGGTGCCGATATGCCCTGCGCAACCAGACGCGCAATCAGATCCGCCGCACCCCCAGGTGCGCTGGTAACTATGCGAACCGGCTTGCTCGGATAGGCCGGTCCAGCGCTCGTCGATGCCGTCTGGGCAGATGCGACACCGGCAGCGAAAAAGGTTAGGCTTGCCGAAACGAGTGCTACGGAAACACTGGGGGATACCATGATGCTTTTTTCTCCAGAGTGTATTGCTGAACTCTCACAGTATGGCGCTGAATCGCCGATCACGGGGTATCGTCGTCAAAACGCGCGGGTCGAAGGCGCCGATTTCATGGTCGGTCAAGTTCAGCATTCGGGTTCACTCAGCCTTGATGCCCGCTTCCTTGATGACTTTGCTCCATTTCGCCATGTCGGCTTTGATATAGGCGGCCGCGTCTTGTGGGGTTGTGCCCAGGGGTTCGATACCCGCCCCCAGCAACTTCTCCTTGATCTCGGGGCGCTGTATGACCTGCACGAACTCGCGGTGTAGCCGCTGAACTACTGCATTGGCGATCTTGGCCGGCGTGAATACGCCGTAACTCACCACCGATTCGTAGCCTGGCAGGCCGGAAGCGGCTATCGTGGGCAACCCGGGCAGCAGTTCCGAGGGCTGGGCACTGGTCACCGCCAGTGCGCGTACCTTGGCGGCTTTCATGTGCGGCGCCAGCGTGCCCGCACTGCCGAACATAATCTGTACCTGCCCGGATAGCAGGTCGATGATCGATCCTCCGGAACTTTTGTAGAAAATATGCGCGATGTCCACAGCCGCCATGGATTTGAATAACTCCGGAGAAAGATGCGTTGAAGAACCTGTCGAACCCGCCGCGTAATTCAGTTGCCCGGGGCGCGCTTTGGCCAGCGCAATCAAGTCTTTGACTGACTTCACAGGTAACGATGGATGCACCACCAGTACGCTGGGTGATGTCATTAATATGCTCACGGGAACCAGATCGCGAACGGGATCATACGAAACTTTGGTCTGCAGATACGGCAGCAGCCACGTGCTGCTGCTGTTATACAACACGGTATAGCCGTCGGACGGCGCTTTGGCGACGATGTCTATGGGTGTAACGCCACCGCCACGATTCTCTATGACCACGGTCTGTCCCAGACTCGCGGACAGCGCGGGCACGAATAGCCGAGCCGAAAAATCCAGCCCCCCGCCGACGGCGACGGTGAACAGGCGAATGGGCTTGGCGGGAAAGTCCTGTGCGATAGATGAACCTGCGCCTACGCACGCCAATCCACCGGCCAAACCTGCGATCGAAACAAGTGGAATACGCATGATTATTTTCTCCTTTATGAGCAACAACACGACTATGTTCGAGTTCGGCGGGCGATTATTAGAAAAGGGTAAACCATTCAACGGATTAAAAATTAGTTAGTACGTGCAAGTATGATAACGTCTTGGCCATCCGTGATTGCCAGACGGTAATATTGACACAGGGTCGTAAGATAGTCAGCAGATATGCATGTTTTGCGCCCCACCATTTCTGGCGGTTCCGGTACGGATGGTAAGTCCCGGACTTGCCCATAACTCTCTATTCATGAGCTCCATCCATTGAGTATGCATTCGAACCCCAACATTTTAGTTGCGCTCACGCTGGTGGCTGGATTGGCGACCGGCTACCAGGGGGCATACGCTCAGCTTCGGCATTACCCCGCCAAGCCCATCCGTATCGTAACGACGGAGCCCGGTGGTGGCAGCGATGCCGCGGTGCGCATCATGCAGTCCGCGCTCTCCGGTGCACTAGGGCAGCCGCTGGTCGTCGATAATCGCGGCGTGCTTGGAGCGGATGTGGTGGCAAGAGCGCAGCCGGACGGTTACACCATACTTTCCTATGGTTCCACGATCTGGATATCGCCGTTGCTCAGGGCGCATGTGGCCTACGATGTGCTGAGGGATTTCGCGCCGATTACACTGGGCACCACTTCCCCTGGGGTCATAGTGGTGCACCCGTCGTTGTCGGTTAAGTCCGTTAAGGACCTGATCGCACTCGCTAAATCGCGTCCGGGCGAGTTTAATTACGCTTCGGGCTCGACGGGGTCGGGTGCGCATTTGACGGGCGAGTTATTCAAGGTGCTGGCGGGTGTGAATATCGTACGTATCGCCTTCAAGGGCAGCGGCCCGGGACTGGTGGCGTTGATTGCCGGTGAGGTCCAAATGAGCTTTCCCAATGCCGGCACCGTGGCGGCGCACATGAAATCCGGCAAGGTACGGGCGCTGGCTGTTACCACCCTGCATCAATCTGCCCTGACACCCGGACTGCCGACGGCCGTCGAATCCGGATTGCCGGGCTTTGTCTCCACCACGCCGTTCGGCTATTTTGCGCCCGCCGGCACGCCGCCTGACATCATTGGACGCTTGCACAAGGAAATTGCCGGCACGCTGCGCAGGCCTGAGGTTACGGAGCGCTTGCTGGGCATAGGCATGGAGGTCGTCGCCAATACGCCGCGGGAGTTCGCGGCTTTTATCAAGTCGGAAGTCGCCCTGTGGGGCAAGGTCATCAAGAATGCCGGAATTCGCGAGGACTGACCTGCCATCGAATGGCATGACTGACGGTAATTTCCGGAAGCCTGCGCGACTGAGATAAAATCGTGACTTCCACGCTCGCGCAACCGGCGTAGCGTTCAATTTCCGGATTCAGGACAAAATGTCAGTCAGCGCTATAACTGAAATCATCGCCGACATGCGCGCCGGCAAGATGGTCGTGCTTGTCGACGAAGAGGATCGTGAAAACGAAGGCGACCTGGTGCTTGCGGCGGAGTTTGTCACGCCGGAAGCAATCAATTTCATGGCACGCCATGGACGCGGTCTGATTTGTCTGACGTTGACCGAGGAGAAATGCCAGCAGCTGAATTTGCCGTTGATGGTCGCGAGCAACAATTCGCCGCTGGGTACCAATTTCACTGTATCCATCGAGGCCGCTGAAGGCGTCACGACGGGCATTTCCGCCGCCGATCGTTCGCGCACCGTGCAGGCGGCGGTGCGCGCCGATGCAAGTCCGGTGGATATCGTGCAACCCGGGCACATTTTTCCCCTGAAGGCGCAGAAGGGAGGTGTGCTGGTACGGGCAGGTCACACCGAAGCCGGCTGCGATCTGGCGCATCTGGCGGGTGTTGCCCCTGCTGCCGTGATTTGCGAAATTCTGAAAGAAGACGGCGAGATGGCGCGCTTGCCCGATCTGATTGAATTTGCAAATCATCACAAGCTGAAGATAGGCACGATTGCAGACCTGATACACCATCGCAGCCGCACCGAGTCACTGGTGCAGCGCGTTTCCGAACGTGAAATCGAGACCATGCATGGAAAGTTCCGCCTGGTCGTCTACAGCGACAGAATAGGGCAGGCGACCCACCTCGCGCTGGTCAAGGGCGAGATCAGGCCGGATAGCGAAGTGTTGGTCCGTGTGCATGAGCCGGTTTCGGTGATTGATTTGCTCGACGCAAGCATATCCACCCATTCGTGGAACATCAATCAGGCGTTGGCGGCCATAGGCCGCGCCGAATGCGGCGTGATCGTATTGCTCTACCGGCCCGAATCGGCCGCCCAGCTACTTGAAAGGGCGCAGCCCGGGGCAGTTCGTGTCCCGCAGAAAAATGCGCTGCGCACTTATGGAATCGGGTCGCAAATCCTGCGCGATCTCAAGGTCGCGAAAATGAAGTTGCTGTCGCGTCCGCGCAGAATGCCCAGCATGGCCGGCTTCGGTCTGCAGGTAACAGGCTATATGTTGCCGGACGATAATTCGAAAGCGTAGAAAAATGGCAAAAAGGGATACATCCGGCAGTTCGGACGCCGGCGGCAGTGGCGCCGGGATGCGCATCGGGATTGTGGTTGCGCGCTTCAATGCGCGCATTGGTGAAGGTCTGCTTGCGAGTTGTGTGGCGGCGCTGGCGAAGCTGCAGGTGAGTGATGATAGTGTCACGACGGTCTACGTGCCCGGCGCGCTGGAAGTACCTCTTGCGCTCCAGAAGATGGCCAATACCGGGAAATTTGATGCGCTGATCGCGTTGGGCGCGGTAATACGCGGTGAAACCTATCATTTCGAAATCGTCTCCAACGAATCGGCCAGTGGCATCATGACAGTGCAGCTAGACTCCGGCATACCGGTTGCGAACGGCATACTTACCACTGAGAACGATGCCCAGGCGATTGCGCGCATGAACGAAAAGGGCGCCGATTGCGCAGCGGCGGCCGTGGAAATGGCGAACCTGCTGCGGCGGCTGGACAGCCAATGAAATTTTTGAAGATGTCGAAGCTGGCACGAGCGGCATGACTCGCCAGCAGGCATCGACCGCGCGTCGCAGCAGCCGTTATCGCGCACGTGAGTTTGCGTTGCAGGGATTGTATCAGTGGCAGCTTACGGGGACGGACGCCGCGACCATCGTGCAGCAGTTGTCCGCGGTCAAGGGGTTCGAGAAGTGCGATGGGGGTTATTTTTCCACTCTGCTGACAGGCGTAATATGCGACGCGCCGCGGTTCGAATTGATGCTGCAGCCGTACCTTGATCGCAAATACACTGAGCTGAGCCCGATAGAGCGCGCAATTCTGCTGATTGCGGCATTCGAATTCGACTGCCAGCCTGAGGTGCCCTATCGCGTGGTAATCAATGAAGCGGTTGAGCTGGCGAAGAGTTATGGTGGTACGGACGGCTTCAAGTATGTCAACGGCGTAATCGACAAGCTGGCCGTGGACAAGCGTCCGCATGAGATAGGCGCAAGATAGGAGCGGACATGGATCCTAAAATTAAGAAACGCATTACAATGTTTTACATCGGCGGCGTGATTAATGCGCTGCTTGGCTTGTATGTGTTGATCGAAGGCGCATCCTTCCTGCCGCCCGGAAGCATACGATCGCTCGTCATCATTTTCTTTCTGTTTGCCGCGGCCGACTTCTATTTTCCATATGCCATCAAGAAGAAATGGCAGGAGGAAAACGCCGGCAAGCAGGAACAGAACACCGATCCCGCACAGCGTACATAGAGTGGTCTCAGAATTTGATCTGATTCGTCGATACTTTACGCACCGCGCACGAAACACGGTGCTCGGCGTGGGCGATGACGCGGCCGTGGTGCGGGTGGAGAGCGGCTGCGAACTGGTGATTTCCGCGGACATGCTGGTTTCAGATACGCATTTTTTTGCCGATGCGGAGCCCCGCCAACTCGGTCACAAGGCCATGGCAGTTAACCTTTCGGACATGGCGGCGATGGGCGCCACGCCGCGCTGGGCGACCTTGGCGCTTGCGCTGCCCGGCGTCGATCAGAAATGGCTGGCCGCGTTTTCACGCGGCTTCATGGCTCTGGCGCGACGCCACCAGGTCGATCTGATCGGTGGGGACACGACACGCGGCCCGTTGAATATTTGCGTGCAGATCATGGGCATGGTGCCGCGCGGCAAGGCGCTGCGGCGTGATGGTGCGATCCCGGGGGATGATATCTGGATCAGCGGTAAGCTGGGAGACGCGGCATTGGCGCTGGCGGCGCTAAGACGGCAGCTCACGCTCAGACCCGCAGAGATGAAAACTTGTGCTGCGCGGCTGCACCGGCCGCAGCCGCGCGTGACATTGGGACTCGCACTGAGGGGAATCGCGCACAGCGCGATTGATATATCGGATGGCTTGTTGGCTGATCTCGGGCATATTCTCGATCGCTCGAGAGTCGCCGCGCAGATTGAAATGGCGCTGCTGCCAAAATCGGTGGTCATGGCCCGCCATCTGGACGGCGTCGTTGCGTGCCGTGCGTTGCTCGCGGGTGGCGATGACTATGAGCTGTGTTTCACCGCGCCGCGTTCCAAGCGTGCGCGTGTTCTGCGTGCGGGCCATATCACGCGTACGGAATTGACGCGCATCGGGCAAATTCAGGCGCGTGTGCGCGGCCGGCCGACGTTGATCGTGCGTATGGCTGACGGTAGTGCGATGCGTAGCACGGGAGGCGGAGGGTACGATCATTTCGGCTGAAGCGCGCACGGGATTCGGATGGCGATTCATGTTGCAGCACCCGGCGCACCTGATCGCGCTCGGTGGCGGCGCGGGCCTGGTACCACGTGCACCGGGCACGGTCGGTACTCTCTTGGCTGTGCCGCTATATTGGGGATGGGCAGCGCAATTTTCCCTGCAGATACAGTTGGTGTTAATCGCGCTGGGATTCGTGGCCGGTATCTGGGCATGCGGACGCACCGGGCGCGCGCTGGGCGTGTCCGACCATGGCGGCATGGTGTGGGATGAGGTGGTCGCATTTTTGCTGGTGCTGGTTTTTACGCCTCAAGGATTGGTGTGGCAGGTGTTCGCGTTTTTGTTATTCCGCCTGTTCGACATAGTCAAACCACAGCCCATCCGCTATTACGATCGCACATTGCACGGTGGATTCGGCGTCATGTTTGATGACCTGCTTGCGGCGGGCTATACGCTGCTGGTACTGGCGCTGGCACGGGCTCTATTAACCGTATAGGAATGAAGGCTATGTCCGAGCAACGGTTGTATCAATTGGCGCAGGAGACCGGTGCCGCGCTCATGGCGCGTTCATACACATTGGTGACCGCCGAGTCGTGCACCGGTGGATGGATAGGCGCGGCGGTGACCATGGTGGCCGGGAGCTCCGAGTGGTATGAACGCGGCTACATCACGTATACCAATATCGCGAAATGTGAAATGCTGGCCGTCAGCGCGCAGACGCTAGAGTCATACGGCGCCGTGTCTGACCAAACAGTGAGGGAAATGGTGGTGGGCGCATTGGCCGCCAGTCATGCCCAGGTGGCGGTCGCTGTGAGCGGCGTGGCGGGGCCGGGTGGCGGCACACCCGCAAAACCCGTGGGCATGGTATGCCTCGCCTGGGCGTTGAAGCATGGTTCAGTGATCGCTGAAACGCGGCACTTCGCAGGCGACCGTGAGTCGGTGCGCAGGCAAACGGTTGAACGTTCGCTTGAGGGTGTGCTCTCTCTGATCAAGTAATACTGTGTATGGAGGCAGCCGGTGTGTGGTGCCTATTACTAAAGTCATAGTTGTCATCCGCGTCTACTTGCCTGCGTTATCCGACATGAGACTGTGCGATAATCATCTGACTTAAATGGGGTAAATCATGGACGAAAATAAGACCAAAGCGCTGGCGGCAGCGTTGTCACAAATTGAAAAGCAGTTCGGCAAGGGTTCCATCATGCGCCTTGGTGAATCCGAGGTCGCAAAAGACATCGAAGTGGTATCGACGGGTTCGCTCGGTCTCGATATCGCACTGGGCGTCGGTGGCCTGCCGCGTGGCCGGGTAGTCGAAATCTACGGTCCGGAGTCGTCGGGCAAGACGACATTGACCTTGTCGGTGATTGCGCAGATGCAGAAGCTGGGTGGCACCGCGGCGTTCATCGACGCCGAGCACGCGCTGGATCCGCAGTACGCGCAAAAACTCGGCGTTAACGTTCAGGACCTGTTGATTTCGCAGCCGGATAATGGCGAACAGGCACTCGAAATTGCCGACATGCTGGTGCGCTCGGGGTCGGTCGATGTCGTGGTGGTCGACTCGGTCGCAGCACTGACGCCCAAGGCCGAAATCGAAGGCGAAATGGGACAACCGCAGATGGGATTACATGCGCGTTTGATGTCGCAGGCCCTGCGCAAGCTGACCGGTAATATCAAGCGCTCCAATACGACCGTGATATTCATCAATCAGATACGCATGAAAATCGGCGTGATGTTCGGCAATCCCGAGACGACCACGGGTGGAAATGCGCTCAAGTTCTACGCCTCGGTGCGCATCGATATCCGGCGCACAGGCGCGATCAAGAAGGGCGAAGAAGTCATAGGCTCGGAGACACGTGCCAAAGTCGTCAAGAACAAAGTGGCTCCGCCATTCAAGCAGGCCAATTTCGACATCCTTTACGGAGAAGGCATTTCGCGCGAAGGCGAAATCATAGAGTTGGGCGTGCAACACAAGTTTATCGAGAAGTCCGGTGCGTGGTACAGCTACGGCAAGGAGCGTATCGGGCAGGGCAAGGACAATACGCGCGAGTATCTGCGGGCGCATCCCGAAATGGCGCAGGAGATCGAGGCCAAGGTACGCGCGGAAATCGGAGTGGGCGGTGGACCCAGTGGAGCAAAGGCCGCGGCGATCGCAGAAGAGTAAGGCCGGGCCAGGGCTGCGCGCACGCGCGCTGGGCATGCTGGCGCGGCGCGAGCTGTCGCGGCTGGAGTTGGCTCGCAAGCTCGCGCAATATTCCGAAGATCGGGATGAGATTCCGGCCCTGCTGGATGAATTCGAGCAGCGCGGCTGGCTGTCGGACCGGCGCGTTATGGAGCAGGTGACGGCATATCGCAGGGGACGGTTCGGCATGCGGCGCATCATACATGAGCTGCGCGACAAGGGGATCGCCGAGGAGGTCATCAACGCCGCCATGTCCGCCTTGAAAGACACGGAATTTGATGCGGCGCGTTCGGTATGGCGCAAGAAATTCGGCAAGCCGCCGCAATCCGCGACCGAACGCGCTCGCCAGCTGCGATTCCTGCAGGGCCGCGGCTTCACCATGGAAACGGCGTTGAAAATAACCGCGGAGAACGAATTTGACGAAAGCCATGCACAATGAATAGCAGCGAAATTCGCCAGCAGTTTCTGGATTACTTCAAGAGCAAGGGCCATGCGGTCGTTTCGTCAAGTCCGCTCGTTCCCGGCAACGACCCGACGCTGCTGTTTACCAATGCCGGCATGGTGCAGTTCAAGGATCTGTTTCTTGGGCAGGAACAACGGGCCTACAAGCGCGCAACCACATCCCAGCGCTGCGTGCGTGCGGGCGGCAAGCACAATGACCTGGAAAATGTCGGTTACACCGCGCGTCATCACACGTTCTTTGAAATGCTGGGCAATTTCAGCTTTGGCGATTACTTCAAGCGCGACGCCATCCATTTTGCATGGGAATTGCTCACCACCGTGTACAAGCTGCCCAAGGACAAACTCTGGGTCACGGTGTACGAGACCGACGACGAAGCTTATAACCTGTGGGCCAACGATATCGGTGTATCACGCGACCGTATCACAAGGATAGGCGACAAGCCGGGCGGCGGCTCGGACAACTTCTGGCAAATGGGCGACACCGGGCCGTGCGGGCCGTGCACGGAAATCTTTTATGACCATGGTCACGATATTCCCGGTGGGCCACCCGGTACCCCGGAAGCCGACGGCGATCGCTATATTGAAATCTGGAATCTGGTGTTCATGCAGTTCAACCGCGACGATAACGGCAATCTGCATCCGCTGCCCAAACCGTCGGTCGATACCGGAATGGGACTGGAGCGCATCGCGGCAGTGCTGCAGGGCGTGCATTCAAATTACGAGATCGATCTGTTTCAGGATTTGATCAAGGCGGCGGCGCGTGAAACGAATTGCAAAGATCTACACAACAATTCGCTCAAGGTTATTGCCGATCACATACGCGCGTGCGCGTTTTTGATCGTTGATGGCGTCATTCCTGGCAGCGAGGGACGGGGCTACGTGCTGCGGCGCATCGTGCGTCGGGCCATACGCCACGGCTACAAGGTGGGTCAGAAACAACCCTTTTTCCATCGTATGGTTGCCGACCTTGTGAATGTCATGGGCAAGGCTTATCCCGAACTTGCCGCGAGCAGTGATCGTGTCGCGCAGGTTTTGAAACAGGAAGAAGAGCGTTTCGCAGAAACACTCGAAAACGGCATGGCCGTGCTCGAGGGCGCATTGCAATCGGAAGACAAAATGTTGAATGGCGATACGGTTTTCCGCCTTTATGACACTTATGGATTTCCGCTGGACCTGACTGCGGATATTGCACGCGAACGCGGTGTCACGGTCGATTTCGCGGGCTTTGAAGCTTCCATGGGAGAACAGCGCCAGCGCGCGCGCGCCGCATCGAAGTTCGGCGCGCATAGCGCTGTCGAATATAGTGGCCAGAAAACGGAATTTCACGGCTATGACACGCTGACGCTAAACGCGACGATCGTTGCGATTTACAAGGATGGGAGCGCCGTGCAAGTGGTAGGCGCGGGGGATCGTGCGGTCATAGTGTTGGACAAGACCCCTTTTTACGCCGAATCCGGGGGGCAGGTCGGCGATCGTGGCCACCTGATTACGAGCCGGGGCACGTTCAATGTCGCGGATACGCTCAAGGTGCAGGCTGAGGTGTTTGGTCATCACGGCGTTCTTCATGCCGGCCAGCTTTCCGTGGGCGATGCGGTGGAGGCGAAGGTCGATCCCGCGGCGCGCGCGCGTACCAAGCGCAATCATTCCGCGACGCATTTGATGCACAAAGCGCTGCGCGCAACCCTGGGCTTGCATGTGCAGCAAAAGGGTTCTCTGGTCGATGCTGACAAGACGCGGTTTGACTTTTCCCACAATGCGCCGCTGAGCACCGATGAGATTCGCATCGTCGAGGCGAAGGTCAATGCCGAGATTCTCAATAACGAAGCGACGGTCACGCGTATCATGAAATATGACGATGCGGTAAAGGACGGTGGCGCAACGGCATTGTTCGGCGAGAAATACGGCGACGAAGTGCGTGTGCTCGACATTGGTTTCTCGCGCGAGTTATGCGGCGGCACGCATGTAGTCCGCACCGGCGATATCGGATTTTTCAAGATCATGTCGGAATCCGGGGTCGCGGCGGGCATACGCCGTGTCGAAGCCACCACCGGAGAAGGGGCATTGGTCTGGGTGCAGCGCCAGGAAGAGGCTCTTATGCAGGCTGCCGCCGTGCTCAAAGCGCCGGCGCAGGAAGTGACGCAGAAAATCGGTCAAATCGTCGAGAACATGAAGGGGCTGGAGCGGGAATTGGCGCGTTTGAAGTCTAAACTTGCATCCAGCCAGGGCGACGACCTGGTGACGCAGGCGGTGGACATCAAGGGTTGCAAGGTGCTGGCGGCGGCCCTCGATGGCGCCGATGCCAAAGCATTGCGCGAGGCCATGGACAAACTCAAGGACAAGCTTAAGTCGTGTGTGCTGGTTCTTGCGTCAAGCAATGACGGCAAGGTGACCCTGCTCGCAGGCGTGAGCAGCGATCTAGTCGCCAAGGTAAAAGCCGGTGAACTCGTTAACTTTGTGGCGCTGCAGGTGGGCGGCAAGGGCGGGGGGCGGCCCGACATGGCACAAGCGGGTGGCAATGATCCCTCTAAATTGCCGACGGCGCTGGCTTCGGTGCCTGCGTGGGTGACGGAGCGGCTATAGGGTTGGAATCCAAGGATGTTGAGACCAGAGATCACCGTTGAAGTCTTGAACCAGCGCAGCGCTGGCAACCTGCCGGCGTTGATAGGTATCGAAATCACGGGTGTCACCGAACTGGCGCTGACCGGGCGGTTGGCGGTGCGATCGCAGTTGCTGGCGGCGAATGGTTATCTGCACGCTGCGTCGGTGATCGCGCTGGCCGATACGCTGTGCGGATACGGTACGTTTGCGCACCTTCCTCAAGGCGCGAAGGGATTTACGACCATAGAACTGAAGTCCAACTTTCTGGGCACGGCACGCGTAGGCACGATATTGTGTACTGCAACGCCTGTGCATCTGGGACGCAGTACGCATATCTGGGACGCTGTGGTCAGCGACGAAGCATCGACGCGAAAAATTGCGCTGTTTCGGTGTACCCAGTTGATTCTGATGCGCTGATCCTGATTGCCCGCCCGGGCCGCGTTCGTCAGAACGGTAGCTGCATATCGGATCTTGCTGTCAGCAATACCCTGCGGAAGTCCTCCTGCACGCGCTTCAACGCCGCTTCGTTGTCGGCTTCAAAACGTAACACAATGACCGGCGTCGTGTTGGAGGCGCGCGCAAGTCCGAAGCCGTCGGCGTATTCCACGCGCAGTCCATCTATCGTGTTGATTTCAAATGCATTTTCGAAGCGTGCCGTTTGCTGTAACTTGTCGATAAGCGCATAGTTCTCGCCTTCGTTAAGCTTGATTTGCAGTTCCGGCGTGCTGATCGCGTCGGGCAGGTTGTGCAATGTTGCGTCCAGGTCCTTTTCCCGGCTCAAGAGTTCCAGCATACGCGCGCCGGCGTAAAGTCCATCGTCAAAGCCGTACCAGCGTTCCTTGAGGAATATGTGTCCGCTCATCTCGCCTGCGACCAGCGCACCGGTTTCGGCCATTTTCGCCTTGATGAAGGAATGCCCGGTTTTCCATAACAGTGGTCGACCGCCGTGTTGTTCTATCCATGGCTTGAGACTGCGCGTGGATTTCACATCGTAAATCACCATCGCACCCGGATTGCGCGACAGCACGTCCTTTGCGAATAGCATTAATTGCCGGTCGGGAAAAATAATGCTGCCTCGCTTGGTGACGAGGCCCAATCGGTCGCCGTCGCCGTCGAATGCGAGTCCTACTTCGGCATCGCTGGTCTTGAGCTTGTTCTGCAAGTCGCGCAGATTTTCCGGAACCGAAGGGTCCGGGTGATGGTTGGGAAATGAGCCGTCAACTTCGCAGAACAGCTCGGTGACCTCGCATCCCAGGCGCCGGTAGAGTTCGGGGGCAAATGCGCCGGCGATGCCATTGCCGCAATCGATGGCAACGCGCATTGGTCTTGCCAGTTTGACATCCGAAACGATGCGCTCGATATAGTCGCGCGAAATATCCTGTTTGGTGAAACTGCCGGCGCCGTGGGTCAGGTCATTATTTTCGATACGTACGCGCAATGCCTGGATTGCATCGCCCGACAGCGTTTCCCCGCCCAGCACCATTTTCAATCCGTTGTAGTCCGGCGGGTTGTGGCTGCCGGTAACTGCGACACCGGAGTGGGTCTTCAGGTGGTGCGCGGCGAAATAAACCATGGGTGTTGCGACACGGCCTATATCGATCACATTGATGCCGGATTTCTGAATGCCACGCGCCAAGGCGCCGGCAAGTCCGGGACCCGACAACCGGCCATCGTATCCAACCGTGATGGCCGTCTGTTTGCGGGCGCGTGCTTCGGATCCAATGGCATGTCCTATCGTTTCCACAATTTCCGGCGTCAGCGTTTTGTCGACGATGCCGCGAATATCGTAGGCCTTGAATATTTCCTTGGGAAGCTGTGTCATTTTTGGTTCTTATTGCGGTGATGTGCGCATTGCACCGGCACGATTATAGCGTGCGGCTATTACGGAATTGTGCAAATGCCTGTCTTTCGGAAGTAGTTCACGATACGTCGCGGAAGCCAGTCAATTTGACCCGGAAAGGGATCGCCCACAAACCCTACGTGACCGCCAGTGTCGGGCAGTTCGACACAAACAGCATGGGAAATCTCGTGTGGGTGCGGTAATGCCCACGCCGGCAGAAATGGGTCATTTCGGGCGTTTATCATCAGTGTAGGCACCGCAATTCCAGGCAGTACGGGTTTGCTGCTGGCCCGCGTCCAGTAGTCATCCGTATTCCGATAGCCGTGCAAAGGTGCGGTGACTACGTCGTCAAATTCACGCAAGGTACGCGCGGCGCGCAGTCGCCGCAGGTCGCACAAGTCGGGGTAGCGTTCGACTTTTGCCAGTGTCTTGCGCTTCATCGTGCGCAGAAAATTCCGTGTGTAGACCAGATTTAAACCGGCATCCAGCGCATTGCCTGCCGCCATCAGGTCCACGGGCGCCGAGATGGCGGCGGCGGCCGATACGATACGGTTGGCCGCCGCGCCTTGTTCGCCCAGCCACTTGAGCAGCGCATTTCCACCGAGCGACACGCCTGTTGCAAAGATGGGTGACGTCGGGTTGTTGCTTCTCAGACGCTGAAGTATCCAGTCAATTTCAGTACTGTCACCCGAATGGTAGGCGCGTCGCAGGCGGTTGATTTCGCCGCTGCAGCCCCGAAAGTGAACTACCACACCCCGCCAGCCCGCCTCGCATACGGCGCTCATCAGCGCCGTTGCATAGTGGCTCTGCGAGCTGCCCTCAAGTCCATGAAATAGAACGAGCAGCGGCGTGTCCGCTTGCTCAGGACCCGGCGTCCAGTCGAGATCTATGAAGTCATCGTCAGGTGTGTCCCAGCGTTCGCGGCGATAGCGGAAAAGTTTCCGGGGCACGAACAGCGGCGGATATATGGTCTGAAGATGGCCACCCGGAAGCCATCCGGGTGCACGGTAGTCCGGATGCCTGGTATCCATCGTGTGCCACTGATTGCTGTAGTCGAAGACTGACCAGCGCGCGGAGTGCTATTCCGCGCACCTGATCCCGCGCTCGGTGGCCGGTGAAGCTAGTGCTTCAGGTGAGTCGCCGCGCCCGTGCCTGCCAGCTTGCCGAACACTGCGCCTGAGGTAAGGCCTGTACCACCCGGGTAATTGTGATAGAAAATGCCGCCCACCATTTCACCCGCTGCGTATAGCCCCGGAATCACATTGCCGGCGGTATTCACGACCTGGCCCTCGTTGGTGATCTTCACGCCACCAAAACTGAACGTTACACCGCACGTCACGCCGTACGCCTCGAATGGCGGTTCGTCTATGGTGTTGGCCCAGTTCGACTTGTTGATCTTCAGGCCTTCGGTGCGGCGACCGTCCTTGATCGCTGAATTGTAGGGAATGTCCTTGCGCACGGCTTTGTTGTATTCCTTGATCTCGCGCAGACAGGCGTCCGGGTCTACACCCTCAAGCTTCTTGACGAATTCCTCCAGCGTATCGGCGCGTACCTTGGTGACGCGCTTGATGCGGTATTCGTCGCGCAGCGCCGGAATGATCTTGCTGTCGAATACCTGCCACGCGAACATGTTGGGCTGGGCAAGTATCTCCCGGCCGTACTTGGCATAGGTGTAGTTGCGGAAATCTGCGCCTTCGTCGACGAAGCGCTCGCCGCGCGCATTGATCATGATGCCCCATGGATAGCTGTGCTTCTGAAATGCGTCACCGACGGTGAGGTCGCCAAACGGGGGCGCGTTCAGATCCCAGCCCACGCCGTGGCAGCCCGACCAGTGGCCATAGGGCATGGCGCCGATATCCAGCGCCATTTTGAGGCCCATGCCGGTATTGAAGCGTGTGCCGCGGACTTTCGCGAGGTCCCAGGTCGGTCCCAGGTAACGCGCGCGCATTTCGGCGCTCGATTCGAATCCACCGCACGCAAGCACCACGGCCTTGGCGCGTATCTCCACCGGTTTTCCCTTTTGCGTTGCCTTGACGCCGCAAACCACGCCACTGTCGTCCGTCAGCAGTGCGCTAACCGGTGTTTCGTAGAATATCTTGATGCCTTCACGATCGCAGGCTTTGTGTTCGTTTTCGACGAGCCCATGACCGCCACCCCAGGTTTCCGCGGCTAGTCCGCCCCAGAATTTATATACGTTGCCTATCTTGTGCGACTGGCGTCCGAAGCTCGCCTGGAACCGCACGCCTTTCTTGCGCAGCCACACGACGGTATCGTAGCTGCGCGTAATCAGCAGTTCGCATAGTTCCGGATCGGTCCGGTACTGCGTGATACGGCCCATGTCGTCGAAGTACTGGTCGGAAGTATAGGTGCCGAAATCGTGTAATTTTTTTTCTTCCTCGGTAAGGTCCGGGATGACCTGTGCAAGTTCTTCAACATTGTTGAAAACAAACCGCATCAGTCCGCCGGTGTAGCGGCTGTTGCCGCCGCACTCCTCTATGGGGGCCGACTCAAGCATGATGACCGTGGCGCCGTTTTCCCGTGCCGCGAATGCAGCGCATGCCGCGGCGTTGCCGGCGCCGACGACGATCACATCCGGATTGCCAAAATCAGTAGTACTCATTTTTGTCCTTTACAAGTCTGATATACACGTTCCGCGCCACCCGGAGCGCAGACGAAATACTGGAGCCGATCATGGCTGGTTCCGTGATTTTCTTGCTGGATCGCGCGGGATGCTCTGGCTTCCAGTTTGAGAGCTGTGCATGATCCTGTCTGCAGTCTCTGCCGCCGGGACCGGAGCCTGTGCACAGTGAAACCGAAACGCCGCGCAGAGGCGGATAATTATACATCCGATTGGATTGTTAATGCAGTGTTTTTGGCGCGCGCTTGGTGTCCGGTTCCGGGGGGGCGGGCGAGATGGATGCATGGTGCACGACCATGCGCCAGCCGTTGCCGGTGCGCATGTAGATATTGGTGGCGATAACCGGATTCTGCGTCTGCGTTGCTCCGGAAACCGCTATTTCCTCGAAAACGCTGTGCACTGCATGCGTTACGCCGTTCAGCGCCTGATGGTGCCGTAACCGGATGCGCAGCGTCTGGCCGCTCGCAAATATCTGGCGCCATGCGGCGCGTACCTGATCGACGCCGCACAGTCTGACGCCGCCGGGATGTACGCAAATGATTTCCTCATCATCGGCCCAGACCGACATCATCGCGTCGAGATCCGCCTTTTCGAGCGCCGCATAAAACGCGGTTTCGGCGTCCTGCGGTGTGGTGTAGATCGTGCGTTCCATTACCGCGTAATCTTATCAAATTCGATGTGTGCCCATACTTGTTCCGGCGACAGTTGTTTCATGCAGTTGAAATGACCCAGCGGGCACTCGCGCTGGAAGCACGGACTGCACGCCAGTCCCAGCGTGACGACGCGCGCGCGCCCGGACAGCGGGGGCGTGTAGGCTGGACTGCTAGAACCGTAAATCGCAATCAGCGGCTTGTCGAGGGCGGCAGCCACATGCATAAGCCCGGAATCATTGCTCACGACCAATGTTGCGCATGAAATCAGGTCTATAGCCTCGGACAGCGAACTCTTGCCGCAAAGGTTGATGCAGGTGTTCCTGGCAATGGCCGCAATTTCGTTGCCGGCCGCGGCATCCTTGGCCGACCCTATGAGCCACACGTCATACCCCGCAGCGTGGAGCGTGTCCGCGAGCGCGGCGAAATTAGCTGATGGCCAACGTTTGGCGGGTCCGAACTCGGCACCCGGACAGAGTATGGCTACCGGTCGAGCCGGCGCAATTCCCAGCCGTGCCAGTGTCGTTGCGCGTGCCTTGTCGTCCACGTTGAGCCGGGGTGCAACATGAGGCAATGTCGGCGAATTACCATCGTCCTCCGCCAGCAGCGCATAACGATCAACCAGACGCGGAAGGGCGCGTTTGTCGAGCCTGCGTGCGTCATTGAGCAGACACCAGCGCGCTTCTCCGACAAATCCGGTGCGCACCGGTATTCCTGCGAAGCGCGGGATCAGCGCGGACTTGAAGGAGTTAGGCAGTACGATAGCCTGGTCGTAAGCGTGCGACGCGAGCGAGCGTGCGAGCGCGAAGCGGCGGCGGATCGCAAGTTCGCCGTGTCCAAATGGACTCGGCACAGTGTCGTGAACTTCGGGCATGCGCGTGTACAAGGGTTGTGTCCAGGGCGGCGCAAGGACATCCAGTGTGAGGCCCGCATGGCGCTCATGCAGTCGATTGAACAGCGGTTGCGCGAGCACCGCGTCACCAACCCATGACGGGGCGATGACGAGGATATTCCTCATAAGGGTGAGGGACGAGGGGGGGTATGAGGCCTGGCTAATGCCCGGACTTGGCGCCGCCTGCAAGCGTGTATTTCGTGCCGCAGTAAGGGCATAGCGCCGCGCCGCTTTTTTCGATAGGCAGAAAGACACGCGGGTGGGCGTTCCACAGCAGCATGGCCGGCGTCGGACAGTGCAGTGGAAGATCGGCACTTGTAACTTCGATGTGCCGTTGCTTGTTTTCGGTTTGTAGTTGAGTCATGGGATCACGCTGCAACCGGCGTCAGCCAGTCCCCGTGCTTTTCATTTTTTCCGTTTACACATTCGAAAAACAGTTTCTGCAACTTGGCAGTGACTGGGCCTATCTTGCCGGATCCTATGGTGCGGCCGTCGAGTTCCCTGATCGGCGTGACTTCCGCCGCAGTACCCGTGAAAAACGCTTCGTCGGCGATGTAAAGATCGTCACGGGTAATGCGTTTCGCCGTAACGCTGTAACCCAGATCCTGGGCCAAGGTGATGATGGATTCGCGGGTGATGCCTATCAGCGAACTGGTCAATTCGGGCTCATAGAGTTTGCCGTTCTTGACCATGAACAGATTTTCTCCCGAACCTTCGGCCACGAACCCGTCTACATCAAGCAACAATCCTTCGTCATAGCCGTGCTCGGTCGCCTCCACATTCGCGAGTATCGAATTGGCGTAGGTTCCCGAGTACTTGGCACGGCACATCGAGACGTTGACATGATGTCGCGCAAACGAGGAAGTCTTGACGCGTATGCCTTTTTCGAGCGCGTCCGCGCCGAGGTAAGCACCCCACGGCCAGGCAGCAATGGCGACGTGCACGCTCGCTCCCTTGGGAGAAACGCCCATTTTCTCCGATCCATAAAAGGCGATCGGACGCAGGTAGCATGACTCGAGCTTGTTGGCACGCACGACCTCTTTGTGCGCTTCCATGATGGTCTCCCTGTCATACGGAATCTTCATCATGTAGATATGCGCCGAGTTATACAGGCGCTCGGTGTGTTCCTTCAGCCGGAATATCGCGGTCCCACGCGACGTGTTGTAGGCGCGCAGGCCTTCAAATACCGCCAGTCCGTAATGCAGCGAATGGGTCAGGACGTGGGTGGTTGCGCTGCGCCAAGGGACGAGCTTGCCGTCATACCAGATATGCCCGTCACGATCAGCCATAGACATGGGATCTTGCTCCGCTCGAAAAAGATGGATTTTAACTTATCTTAAGGGAGTGTCGTTAATGCCTGACCGGTATCTTGATCTTCCGCGCTTAGTACGGATGACCAGAGCCGCTTTACCGCGGCAATTTCCTGTGCCAGTATTTCTGGATCGATGCGTGCATACTTTTGACCCTGCAATCGCAATGCATGTTGCATTTCGCGCAGGCGGCGGTACGCATCGTGTGCGGCCTGCGCTTCCATTTCCGTAATCAACCCCAGACGTGACGCCACCTTGAGTAAAGCCAGATTGCCGGCGTTGCGCGTCAGCTCCGGAAACTGGCTTGAATACCCAAGTACCAGATATTGCACGATAAATTCGACGTCTATGAGACCGCCTCTATCATGCTTGATGTCGAACAAGGTGCTGTCATTAGGGTGCGCGGACAGCATTTTGTCACGCATGGCCACGACTTCCGCGCGCAGTTGCGCCAGATCGCGCCGTTGTCGCAGCACTTCTATCCTGATGGACTCAAACTGATGACCGATTTTGTCGTCGCCCGCGACAAATCGCGCTCGGGTCAGAGCCTGGTGTTCCCACACCCATGCTTTATGGTGTTGGTATTCCGTGTATCCGTCGAGGGAACTGACCAGCAGTCCGCTGATGCCGTCCGGACGCAGTCGCAAATCAGTTTCGTACAGCGCACCAGCCGCGGTCAGCGTGGTCATCCAGTTGTTAAGGCGTTGCGCCAGACGAGCGTAATTTTCGGCGGCCTCGGGTTTTTCATCTTGATACAGGAATATCAGGTCCAGGTCGGATGCGTAGCCGAGTTCCTTGCCGCCGAGTTTGCCGTAGCCGATGACCGCGAACCGCGGCTGGTCGCGGTGAAGATTGCGCAGTCCCCGCCACACGATGCGCAGCACTTCCGACAGTATCCGGTCGGCGAGTTCACTCAGGTAGTCGGACAGCGATTCGAGCGCCAGCTGTCCCGACAAATCCTGCGCAATCAGGCGCATCGTCTGACTGTGCTTGAAATGTCGCATGACGTCCATCTCGCGTTCGGTGTCGCCGGCCACGTCGTCGATCTGGCGGCGCAAAATAGTCGCGAGGTGCTTCCATTCGGGTGCTTTGTATAACGCCGCTGTGTCATGCAGTTCATCGAGCAGTATAGGATTGCGCGCAAGATAGTTGGCTGCCCACGGGCTGGCGCTTGCCAGGCGCGCGGCACGTTCTATGGTTTGCGGATATTGCAGCAACAGCGCAAGATACGCTTCGCGACGGCTGATGCTTTCCAGCAGTGAAATCATGCGCGCCAGCGTGTCGTCCGGATAAGGCAGGCGCGCCGCGGTTTCCACGACCAGTGGCACCAGTTTTTCCATGCGCAACCGGCTGGTTTCCGGCATTTGTTGTATACGGCTGCCGGTACGAAACGCCGTGATACGCGCCAGCGTGCGCGACGGCTCACGGTAACCCGTATCGGCCAGCAGCCGGCACTGTTGTTCCGTGTCGCCATCGCGCCACACGTCCGACAGCCGATGCGGATCGGTGTTTGTCTCCGCGAACAGGTCTACAAACTGCCGCGTAACGTTATCGCGGTGGTGATCGAGTTGCGCGCGCAGCGCCGCCATGTCAGGGTTGCCCATCGCTGCCGCAATCAGCGCGCAATCTTCGTCGTTTGTCGGCATGGTCTGGGTTTGCCTGTCGTCCAGATATTGCAGGCGGTGTTCCAGATTACGCAGATATACGTAGGCGTCGGTAATTTTCCGGACCGTGGCCGGTGGCAGGAAATTCCGTACCGCCAGCAGCGGCAGTACGGTCATGGTCGGCGCGGCGCGCAACGCTGCATCGCGTCCGCCGTGGATAAGCTGGAACAATTGAGCGATAAACTCCACTTCGCGGATTCCGCCCGGACCGAGCTTGATGTTGTCCAATATGTCGCGTCGCTCGACCTCGCGCCTTATTTCCTGATGCAACTCGCGCAGCGAATCGAACGCGCTGTAATCGAGATGCCGGCGGTATACGAACGGTCGAACCAGGTCGGTGATCTCCGCTTCGCGATCGCCGCAAATCACACGTGCTTTGATCCACGCATAGCGTTCCCACGCCCTGCCGTGCGTAATGAAATAGTTTTCGAGCATGCTGAAGCTGCAGGCGAGCGGCCCTTCGCCGCCAAAGGGACGTAGACGCATATCCACCCGGAAGACATAGCCGTCGGCGGTCAATTCATGCAACATCGCGATCAGCCGTTGCCCCATGCGTATAAAGTATTCGTGGTTGCTCATGGACCGCGCGCCGCGTGTCTCGCCGTCTTCGGGATAGACGAATATCAAGTCTATGTCCGATGATACGTTAAGTTCGCCGCCGCCCAGCTTGCCCATGCCGACCACATGCAGTTTTTGCGGAGTTCCGGTTTCACTGCCGATGGGTACGCCGATTTCCCGTGCCTGACTTTGTTCCAGGATTCTCACCGCCTCAGAGATCGCAATGTCGGCGAGCGTGGACGCCGTGGTCATGATTTCGTCCAGCGATGCCAGCCCCCCCAAATCACGCACTATCATGCGCAACATGACGCGTTTGCGCAGGTCCCGCAGCGCACGCATTAATTCTGTTTCGTCCATTGTCCCTGCACTCGCAAGCCGGGAACGCATTTCGTCCGCACTGAATGGAACAAACACGCTGTTCGCGGGCAGCAGGTCGGGTTCGGCGGTAAGCAGCCTGTGCGCAAAACGCGACAACCCAAGTGCTTTGCGCACGATGTTGTCGGCTGTTGCGGGGGGGCGTGCGGTAGGTGCGGACATGGCGTTGGGTTACAATTAGGCTGGAATTCACTTAGATGCTTGTATTCTATGGCTTTTAACGCTTGACGTGCGGGTGATATCCGTCTTCAAATGGCTCGTGCTAAGCACGCCCTGGGTTTACCGCACGGTAACCTGGGCGGCGCTCATATGCATTTTGATTTTCACGTTGATAGTCGGTGGCGTTCGATTCTGGTTGCTGCCCAACATCGGTAGTTATCGCGAAGCCATCGCGCGCGAGTTGAGCGCGGCGACCAAGCACCACATTACGATCGGTAAGCTTGAAGGGCGCTGGAGCGGCCTCAATCTGCAGATGACACTGGGCAACTTGGTTTTGTTTGACAAGATCGGCCAGCCGGCGCTTAAGCTGGACCGTATCGACAGCACCCTGTCCTGGTGGTCGTTGGTTCTCTGGGATCCGCAATTCGACTCGATTGAAATCGATGGTCCTGCGCTGAGTATCAGGCGCGACGCGCAGGGTGTCATCTCGATTGCAGGCATTGAGTTGTCGTCCGAGACCGAAGGCGGCGGGTTGTCGGACTGGTTGTTGCGCCAGGACACTATAGTTATACGCAATGCTGCCATTACCTGGCAGGACGCGATGCGGGAAGCGCCGGAGCTGGTATTGAACAGTGTTGATTTTCGCCTCGATAACAGCGGCAAACATCACAGGTTTGGGTTGCGCGCCGTTCCACCCGAGCAGCTCGCAACCCCGCTGGACCTGCGTGGCGTTCTTGAGGGAAGAACTGTCAAGGATCTGGTGCAGTGGAACGGCCAATTGTTCGCGCAACTCGATCACACCGACATCGCCGCGTGGCATAGCTGGGTGCCGTTCCCGGTTGCGTTTCCTCACGGCACGGGCGGATTGCGTGCGTGGCTTACCCTCAGGCGCGGCGAACCTGCCGAGATCATAGCCGACGTGCGCCTGTCGCAGGTCAATACGCAGGTAGACAAATCGCTGCCGGCGCTGGATCTGGCGGCGCTGAGCGGCCGCGTCGCATGGAAGCAGCTGAAGGAAGGCTACGAAGTCAACATGTCCAAGCTGGGCATGACGATGCCGGGCGGGCTGGCCCTGCAGCCTGTGGATTTTCAGCTTCGTGTCTTCAATGAATCCGGGCGCAACCCAGGGCACGGAGAATTCGCCGCAAGCGCGCTTGATCTTGAGCCGTTGCGCGCGATTTCCGATCGTTTGCCTATCGATGCCGACCTGCGCAAAGGACTTGAGACTTATGCGCCACGCGGCAGCGTGCATGACTTGTCGGTCAAATGGAAGGGCTCGTGGCCCACGCCCGCGCAATACAGCCTGAAGGGCCGTTTTGCCAATCTGGGGATCAACGCGACAGGCCACTTCCCGGGGTTTTCGGGCGCCAGCGGTGAAGTCGAAGCCACTGAACGCGGCGGAACGCTTGCGCTGAATACACAAAACGCCGAGATCGAACTGCCCTTGGTGTTTCAGGAAAAGCTGAAACTTGACGTTCTTAATTCCCAATTGCGATGGCAGCGTGCCGGGGACACCTACGAATTCAAGCTTGGCAGTACCACGTTTTCCAATCCGGACTTGTCCGGTAGCGTGTCTGGTACTTACCAGACGGTGCCCGGAGGACGAGGAATGATCGATTTGTCCAGCAGTGCCACGCGTGCCGAGGCGCGCAGCGTCGGACGGTACTTGCCGTTACAGATAGGCAAACGCGCGAGGCAGTGGCTGGTCAGCGCGCTGCAGGGCGGCATTTCAAACGACGTCAAGTTGCGCCTCAAGGGTAATCTCGACGACTTTCCTTTTTCCGAGGGCAAGAGCGGCGGCATCTTCCAGGTTACCGCCCGCGTTAACGGGGGCACGCTGGACTATGTGCCGAGTTGGCCCAAAATCGAGAATATTAGTGCCGATCTGAATTTTCACGGCAGACGCATGGAGGTCGTGGCGCGGTCCGCCACGATACTCGGTGCAAAACTATCGCAGGTGCGCGCGGAAATTCCGGATCTAGAAACCCCCAATCACTTATTGACGGTGAGTGGCGACGCGCAGGGCGCCACCTCGGAGTTTCTGAAATTTATCGAACAAAGTCCGGTAAAGGAATCCATCGATAATTTTACGGACGGGCTGCAGGCTCAAGGGAGCGGGCAGCTCGCGCTCAAACTTACAATCCCGCTTGCCAATTCGAAAGACATCAAAGTTGCCGGGACATATACGCTTAACAATAACCAGCTTCAGGATAACGATATCCCGTTTGCGCTGGAACAGGTTAATGGCAGGATGGAATTCACGGAGGCGAGTATCCGTGTGCCGTTTGCAAACATGATGATACTCGGTGGCGCCGCGACATTGAACGCCGCGACGCAGAGCGACGGTATCACGCGCGTCAACATGGCCGGCCGCGCGAACATGGACAACGTCCGCAAGAGCCAAACCGCACCGTTCTTTCAGACGCTCCAGGGCGCGACCGACTGGAAAGCGGCGATTTCATTTCGCAAGCGCTACGCGGACATAATCCTTGAGTCCACCCTGCAGGGCGTGTCCTCGGAACTCCCGGCGCCCTTCAGTAAAGCCGCGCCGGATATCATGCCGCTGCGTCTGGAACGACAATTTGTGAGCGGTCAGTCGGAGCGGCTTACGTTCTCGATCGGCAACATTATTAGCGGTCAGTTGTTGCGGCGTAAAGACGGCGCCCAATACACCATAGAGCGCGGCAACGTCAGCTTGGGCGGGAACGCCGCGGTACCCGAACGCAACGGTGTGTGGCTGACCGGCGGCCTCCGGAGTCTGGATCTCGATCGCTGGCTGGCGCTGTTGAAGAACGTGACAGCCGACGGCAACAGTATTGCGCTGGCAGGCGTGGACGTAAAGTTTGGAACTCTGGACATATTCGGCCGGCGATTCAATGAACTTGCGATTTCCGGCAGCGCGCAGGGCGGCAACTGGCCAATAGTCCTGGTCGGCCGTGAATTGGTTGGAGAACTTCAGTGGCGTCCGCAGGGCAAGGGCAAAGTGACGGCGCACATGAAGAATCTGGTCATACCGGCGGCTACTCCATCCCGCCTGGCGTCATCCGTTCAGGACAAGGAGTCGCCGTTTGAATATCCCGCCCTGGACATCGTGGCCGATCAATTTCAGGTCAATGATAAAAACCTGGGTAAGCTGGAGCTTTCCGCCGTGCAGGACGGTCGCGACTGGAAGCTGGAACGGCTGCGGGTGGTCAATCCCGACGCAACGCTCAATATTGAGGGTTTGTGGCAAGGCTGGCTTAGCCAGCCGCGCACCATGGTCAACGTTAAACTGGAAGTCAATGATATCGGTAAGTTTTTGATTCGACTTGGTTATCCGGAGGGTGTGCGACGCGGTACGGCGAAACTGGAGGGGCCGCTGTCCTGGGCCGGCAATCCCGCCGACCTCGACTACGCGACCTTGGGTGGAAACTTTGTCGTGGAAGCCGCCAAGGGCCAGTTTGTCAAACTCGATCCCGGTGTAGGCAAGCTGCTCGGAATTCTCAGTCTGCAGTCTTTGCCGCGGCGGTTGACGCTCGATTTCCGCGATATCTTCAGCGACGGACTGGCGTTCAACGAGATTCTGGGTTCGGTCAAGGTCAATCGCGGCGTTGCCAATACCGAGAACTTTCGAATTCAGGGTCCGGCGGTGCGTATACTCATGAGCGGCGACGTCGACCTTCATGCCGAGACGCAGAAACTTCGGGTCAAAGTGTTTCCAAGTGTCAGCGATGGATTGTCCGTGGCCGGCGCACTCATCAGCGGTCCGGTGGCGGGCATCGCGAGTTTTCTGGTGCAGAAGATACTCAAGAATCCGCTCGATCAGATGGCTGCGTACGAGTACAGCGTTACCGGTCCGTGGACGGATCCGCAAGTTGCAAAAGTCAGTTCCGGTCAGGAACAGGCGGCGGAGAAGGCGAAATGAGTCGTTTAATTGTGTTAGTGTTGTGTGGTATATGCAGCGGTTCCATACATGCCGCCGACCTGTTCGAGATCGCGCCGGACCTGTGGGACAGGCCGCGCAGCGCGGATGCGGTGCTGAGCCAACCCGCGGTACGTCAGGCAGTTGCGCTGTATCTGGCACGTCCCGGTATGCAAATTGTTATTTATCACGACTACGGTCAGACGCCCCTGATGCAGGCTGAAGAGCTTAAGAATTGGTTAATGGCTTTGGCAGTCGATGGTGCCCGCATCCGCCTGCTCAATCACACGAAACCGTCCGAACCGATGAAAATAGGAATCCTGCCATGAGTCCCAGACCTGTTTCCTCATTCGGACGAGCAAGGCCGGCGGTTCGGCAGGACTCCGCAAACGCGGTGCCCGGCCTCGCGCGTATTGCCGGCGTGCAGATGGCATCGGGCCCTTACGTCGAGGCGAATCTGAATGAGGCCCGGCGATTGATAGCCATGGCGGTTGCGCAGGGCGCGAAACTCGTCGCCTTGCCCGAGTATTTCGCGATCATGGGCATGAAGGATCATGACAAGGTCAAGGTGCGCGAAGAACCCGGCACGGGTCCGATACAGCAATTTTTGTCCCAGACTGCGAAGAAACACAAGATATGGCTGGTCGGCGGTTCAGTGCCCATGGCGAGCGATAACCCCGATAAAGTGCGCAATACCACGCTGGTCTACGACGACAAAGGCAAGCTTGCGGCGTCCTATGACAAGATCCACCTGTTTGGATTCGCGATGGGCAAGGAGCAGTATTCCGAGGAACGGACCATAGTGCCCGGAAAAGAAGTGAAAGTCATAGACTCGCCGTTTGGACGCATCGGACTGTCGATTTGCTACGACCTGCGTTTTCCCGAACTTTATCGGGCCATGAAAGATGTCGACATCATACTGGTGCCTTCCGCGTTTACGGAAACAACCGGCAAAGCGCACTGGGAGACGCTGATACGAGCGCGCGCGATCGAAAACCTCGCGTACGTGCTGGCGCCGGCCCAGGGTGGATACCATCTAAACGGGCGTGAAACCCATGGCGACAGCATGATAGTGGATCCATGGGGCGTGGTACTCGACCGGTTGCCGCGCGGCTCGGGCGTGGTGGTTGCCGGCATTAATCCCGAATACCTGGGGCGGCTGCGCAAGGGACTGCCAGCGCTGTCGCACCGGACCCTGCACCATATTTAGCCGAATGGTTTTCGGCTAAAAAATAGAGCGATCCCGGTTGAGAACCCGGACGCAGCCCCAATAAACCAAATCTGAGCCAAGGAAAATTTGTGCAATCTGAAACTGTAGATATCAAGCCGGAAGCGGCTTTTGCAACCGCGCACGAGATTCTGCTCGCGCCCTATTCGTTGGACGATCAGGTGTTGCAGCAGGTATTCGGCCAGATCTTCGAACACAAAGTAGATTACGCCGATCTGTATTTTCAGTACAGCCGCAGTGAAGGCTGGAGCCTCGAAGAAGGCATCGTCAAATCCGGCAGCTTTAACATCGACCAGGGCGTGGGTGTGCGGGCGGTGACGGGGGAGAAGACCGCATTCGCCTATTCCGACGACATCAGTCTGGGGGCATTGTCGTCGGCGGCCGAGGCCACCCGCGCGATCGCGCGTCAGGGCGCAGCGGGTAAGACGCGTGTCGCGACACGCGGTGGCGGGCACAGTCTCTACTCGCCGCAAGACCCGTTGGCCAGTCTGAATGACGCTGCCAAGGTTGCGTTGCTGGAAAACATCGAGCGCAGGGCGCGTGCAATCGATCCGCGCGTAACCCAGGTCATTGCCTCGCTGGGTGGGGAATACGAAGTCATACTGGTCGCGCGCAGCGACGGCGTGACGGCAGCCGATGTTCGTCCGCTCGTGCGCTTGTCGCTGCAGGTCATCGTCGAGCAGGACGGGCGCCGCGAACAAGGAAGCAGCGGCGGCGGCGGGCGTTTTGATTACTCGTATTTTACCGATAGCATAGTGCAGGACTACGCTCAAAAGGCAGTTTCGCAGGCGCTGGTCAATCTGGAGGCGCGCGCGGCCCCGGCCGGAACCATGACCGTGGTGTTGGGGCCCGGCTGGCCCGGTGTACTGCTGCACGAAGCAATCGGTCACGGGCTGGAGGGAGACTTCAACCGCAAGGGAAGCTCGGCATTCAGCGGGCGCATCGGTGAGCGCGTTGCCGCACCGGGCGTCACGGTGGTCGACGATGGCACGATTGCACGGCGCCGCGGATCACTCAATATCGATGACGAAGGCAACGCCAGCCAGCGCAATGTGCTTATAGAAGACGGCGTGCTTATAAATTATATGCAGGACAGCCTGAACGCGCGCCTGATGGGCGTGCCCGCGACCGGCAACGGCAGGCGTGAATCGTATGCGCATATACCCATGCCGCGCATGACCAATACCTATATGCTCAATGGCGACAGGGATCCGCAGGAGATCATCGCGTCCGTGAAAAGCGGTCTTTACGCCGTCAACTTTGGCGGTGGGCAGGTCGACATCACCAGCGGGAAATTCGTATTTTCGGCGTCGGAGGCTTACGTCATCGAAAACGGGAAAGTGACTTATCCGGTAAGAGGCGCAACCTTGATAGGCAACGGCCCCGATGTGCTGACGCGAGTTGCGATGATAGGCAATGACATGGCGCTTGATCCGGGTATAGGCACCTGCGGCAAGGAAGGCCAGAGCGTGCCGGTCGGCGTGGGCCAGCCTACGCTGCGCATCGATGGACTGACCGTCGGCGGAACAGCCTGATCTGGCGATGACGCAAACTGGTTTTCTGCCCCATGCGTAAACTGGCGGACATCGAGCGTGAGCAGGCCGCGAGGAAAGCCGACGACGAAGACGAATCGCAGCCGCCGCCGCAGGGCGCGAAAAACTATATAACGCCCGCTGGTTACGCGCGCCTGAAGGGTGAGCTGCAGCGCCTGCTCGACAAGGAACGCCCCGAACTTGTTAAAGTCATCTCGTGGGCTGCGTCCAACGGCGATCGATCGGAAAACGCCGACTACATCTATGGCAAGCGCCGCCTGCGCGAAATCGACTATCGCATCCGCTTCCTGAATCAGCGGCTTGATGTCGCCGAGGTCATAGATCCGGCGCGTAGCGGCGTATCGCAGATATTCTTCGGCGCGACCGTCACTTATTGCGACTCCAAGGGCGTGGAGCGTACCGTCAGTATCGTGGGCCAGGACGAAGTCGATCCGCCGCGTGGACACATCAGCTGGATTTCACCGGTGGCGCGCGCGCTTAACAAGGCGGGCGAGGGTGACATCGTGAAGCTCAGAACGCCGGCAGGGATTGAAGAACTTGACGTAATCAAAGTCCGCTACATCACTCTGTAATGCTGTTGCGGAAATTCATTTCCGGATTGTTCAATGTCCCGCGCAACACGCACTCAGCCGCGGCTACGCTGGAACCTGGCGTGGACGGGCTACGGTTTAACGCCGCATTGACCGAAGCCGACCGGCTTGCCGCGGCCGGCGAACTGACACACGCCGTGGAGCGTTATCAGGCGTGCATACAGGCAGCGCAGGCGAGCGCCGATGCATGGCTGCGCATGGGCAACGTGTTGCTGGATATGTGGCGCGTCGAAGACGCCGTCTCGGCATACCGCAGGGCGCTGGAACTTGAGCCGGCTTCATTTGCAGTGCACTCAGCGGTGCTGTTTCACAACCACTACCTTGTGCCCGTCGACGCCCGGCGGTTGTTCGAACTGCACCGCGTAAGCGCAGCCGTGATGCGCACGGCAGTGCCGCGCGCGCGAGAGAGCTATGTGGGTTCGCCGGATCCCGGTCGCAGGCTACGGATTGGTTATGTATCGCCCAACCTGTCGGCGCATTCGGTCGGATATTTCGCGGAGCCGGTCATCGTCCATCATGACCGCCGGCAGTTTGATGTGCATTGTTATTACGCCCATCGCTTGTCCGACGCCACGACGCAGCGCATACGAAGCGCCAGCGACGCGTGGCACAATATATTCGGCAAGAGCGACGCCGATGTGGCGCACCGGATACGCGGCGACGGCATAGATATCCTGATCGATCTCGCCGGCCACTCCAAGGGCAATCGCCTGGGGGTGTTTGCGCGCAAACCCGCACCGCTGCAGATGACTTGGCTGGGTTACCCGGATACCACCGGCCTGGATACGGTGGACTATCGCATCACCGACCATATTGCCGATCCCGCGCCGCACGCTGAAAGCCTGCATACGGAGCGTTTGTTGCGCACCGACGGTATCTTTCTCAGCTATCTGCCGCCCGCGGACAGTCCACCGGTTTCCCGTCGCGCCAGCGCCGGCCCGGATGTGGTTTTCTGCTGTTTCAACAGCATCGCCAAGCTGAACGACGAAACGATACGTCTATGGTGCCGGATACTCACCGCGCTGCCGCAGGCGCGCCTCGTCATGAAGTCCGCGCCGCTTCAGTACACCGAAACCGCGGATCGAATAGTGGATGCTTTCGTGCGACACGGTGTGACTGCCGGACGTATCACCCTGCACGGCTGGATAGCGCGGCGCAACAGCCATCTGGACCTCTATAGCGAGACCGACATTGCGCTCGACACTTGCCCCTATAACGGCACGACCACAACCTGCGAAGCGCTATGGATGGGAGTGCCTGTGGTGTCGCTCGCGGGTCATGTGAGCATGTCGCGCGTGGGGGCGGCTCTCCTGCACAGCGTGGGTCTGGGCGAGTTGGTGGCCGAAAACGCCGACCAGTATGTTGAGATCGCGCTTGCGCTCGCGCGTGATGCCGCGCGCCGGGTGGCGTTGCGCACGGAATTGCGACAAAGAATGCGGAATTCGCCGCTGCTCGATCACAAAAACTTCACTTTGGGCTTGGAGCGCGCATACCGGCGGTGCTGGGCAGCTTGGTGCGAACGGCAAAATATCGCCTAGGTTATAATTTGAAGTTCATTGAGCGTTTCAGAAAACATGACAGCCGGATCGCTCAGTTCTTCACCCCACCCGGAGGGGAGGGTGGCAAATATCAACAATCAGAATCATTCGAGTAAGCCGCATGCAAAGAACCGACGACGTTCGTATCGTGGATATCAAGGAACTGGTGCCGCCGTCGCACGTACTGCGGGAGGTCCCGCTGTCGGAAAAGGCGGCGCAGGTCACGTTCGAGGCGCGTCATGCGATACATCGCATACTGCACGGCGCTGACGACCGCCTGCTCGTCATCACCGGCCCCTGTTCAATACACGATCTGAAGGCAGCCAAGGAATATGCAGGCAAGCTGAAGGCGGTCAAGGAAAAGCTGGCGGGAGATCTGCTGGTTGTGATGCGTGTGTACTTCGAAAAACCGCGTACCACCATAGGCTGGAAGGGATTGATCAACGACCCCCGGCTCGACGGTACCTTCAACATCAATGAAGGCATACGTATTGCGCGTGAGCTGCTGCTGGAAATCAACGAGTCGGGCATGCCCGCCGGCTGTGAGTTCCTGGACATGATCACACCACAGTACATCGCGGATCTGGTGTCATGGGGCGCGATAGGTGCGCGCACGACCGAAAGCCAGATACATCGTGAACTAGCGTCGGGTTTATCGTGTCCCGTCGGCTTCAAGAACGGTACCGATGGCAATGTCAAAATCGCCGTCGATGCGATACGCGCGGCCCAGGCGCCGCATCACTTTCTGTCGGTGACCAAGGCCGGGCACTCGGCCATCGTTTCCACGTCGGGCAATGAAGACTGTCACATGATATTGCGCGGCGGCAAGGCGCCCAATTACGACGCGGTGAATGTCGAGCTCGCCGCCAAGGGGCTGGCCGACGCCGGTCTGGCGCAGCGCCTGATGATAGATTTCAGTCACGCTAATTCGAGCAAGAATCCGCAAAAACAGATGGATGTCGGTCAGGATGTTGCGCGCCAGATGTCCGCCGGGGATGATCGTATTTTCGGTGTCATGGTTGAAAGTCATCTCAAAGCCGGCCGGCAGGATTTGGTGTCGGGCAAGACGCTCGCCTACGGCATCAGCATCACCGACGGCTGCATCAGTTGGGAAGACACCACCAAGCTCCTCGATACGCTGGCCGAAGGGGTGCGTGCGCGCCGTCTGAAAAAGCTCGAATCCGACCAGTAGTACGACGCTACTTCCGTCCTGTCGGATCGTAGTGAGCAATCTCCCCGCGCATTGTGTTTTTGCAGTGTTTGGGCTGTGGCTTGCGACCGCAGCATGGTCCAGTGAGATTGTGGCGACCGATGATCGGGGCAGGGAACTGACATTGCCATTTCCGGCGCGCACGGTCGTGACCCTGGCGCCGTCTATCGCTGAGCTGGTTCATGCCGCGGGCGCCGGTGCACGCCTGGTCGGCGTAGCCCGCTATAGCGACTATCCTCCCGAGGTCAAAAAGGTTGCTCAGATTGGCGATTCATCGCGCGTGGATCTAGAACGCGTACTGAGTTTGAAGCCGGACCTGATAGTGGGCTGGAAAACCGGAAATCAGGCCGCCGATATAGAACGGCTGGAACAGCTGGGTTTCCGGGTATTTGTCATTGAGCCCGACACTCTTGCTGCGATTCCAAGACTGTTGCGCATGCTGGGTAGGCTGGCGGGAACCGAGACGGCGGCTTCGCGCGCGGCGCAGGCCTTCGAAGACGGTGTCCATGCGCTGCGTGCACGCTATGGCACGCGCCCTGCAGTTCGTGTCTTTTACGAGATCTGGCATATGCCGCTGTTGACAGTCAACGGCAGCCACATGATCAATGATGTTATCCACCTGTGCGGCGGCAGCAACATATTCGCGGCCGTGCCGGCCTTGACGCCGCTGGTGTCGCTCGAGAGCGTGATCGCGGCACATCCGCAAGTCGTGCTCGGCGGCAGCTCGGCGACCACGCCCCCTGAGTTCGCGGCGCAGTGGCAACGTTACGAAAATTTCAGCGGGCTGCGCAATGTAAAGGCCATGTACGTGGATCCCGACCACATACAGCGCCAGACGCCGCGTATCCTGCAGGGGGCACGGACAGTGTGCGAGCACCTTGAGAGCGTGCGCGCTAACCGCCGGCCATAATCTCCGATAACAGATTACTTACCGCGGTTTTTGCCCTGCTGCCAGTAAACGTCGTCTCCACCCGCATGGCGATTGATTACACGCGCCAGCACAAACAGCAGATCGGAGAGGCGATTCAGGTATTGGAGCAGCGGCGGCGCCAGTGTTTCGGCGCGCGACAAGGCAACCAGGGCGCGCTCGGCGCGCCGGCACGTCGTTCGCGCGACGTGACTGAGGCTGGCCGCCCGTGACCCGCCGGGGAGTATGAACTCCTTGAGTCGCGGCAATTTGGCATTGAACGCATCGAGCGCATGCTCAAGCCGCTTGCAATGCTCTTCGTTCATGATGGTATGGCCGGGCATGCACAGTTCACCGCCCAGATCGAACAAGTCATGCTGCACGCCGGTAAGGCAGGTGCGAACTTCGGGTGGCAGGTTCTCGCTCAGCAACAAACCGATGGCGCTGTTGGTCTCGTCCACGGCGCCCAACGCTTCGACGCGCGGCTCGTGCTTGGCGACGCGTGAGCCGTCCGCCAGTCCGGTGGTGCCATCGTCGCCGGTGCGCGTGTATATCTTGGTGAGTCGATTGGCCATGTGCAGCATAGATTAAGGCAAAAGAGCGCGGGTGTAAAATCCACGGCGTCATTCGTGCGCTTTCTCGCCAGATCGCGCTTACAGGGGAACTGCCAATATGGATATGAAGTTGTCGGGCAAGGCCGCGCTGGTTACCGGCGCCAGCATGGGCATAGGGCGCGCGATTGCCAAAGCGCTGGCTGCCGAGGGCGCGCGCGTCTGCATCGCGGCGCGGCGCCGCAATCTGCTGGATGAACTTGCCGCCGAGATCAGTACTGCCGGTGGACATGCTCCGCACATCGTCGAGATCGACATCATGCCGGTCGGCGCACCTGTGTTACTTGCCAATGCGGCAACCAAAGGGCTGGGCCATGTCGATATCGTCGTTAACAGTGCCGGCGGCAGCAAGCCCGCCATACGGTTGGACGCACCCGAGGAAGAATGGGAACAGGCGATGACGCTGAATTTTGTGCGCTTGCGCCAGCTTACGCATGCGTTGCTGCCGGGCATGATTGAGCGCAAGTGGGGACGCGTCATCAATATCAGCGGTAAATCTGAGCCGGAACGCATGTTCGCGGCAACGGCTTCCAAAGCCGCCGTTCACGCCTGGTCCAAGGGACTGTCGCGCGAAGTCGGCCAGTACGGCATTACCGTCAACAGCATACCGCCGGGACGCATCATGAGCGAGCAGATCCGCCGCAAATATTCGGAGGCGTTCCGCGCCGAACAATCGGCGCGTGAAATTCCGGTGGGCCGCTACGGTGAACCGGAAGAACTTGCGACGCTCGCGGTCTATCTGGCGTCGCCGCTTGCGGGTTACATCACCGGGGCGGTGATGCCGGTCGACGGCGGGCTGCGGCGTTACATTTTTTAGATGTTTGCAAGGCCGTAAGTGGATAGGAATGCGTGCCAATTGCCAGTGAAATTCCTCTGCGTTGCTCCGCGTCATCAGCGATCCCTGCGTTAAGCGTTTGAATTGTCAGACTTTAATCCAAATTCAACATGTGCAAACTCGCAAGCTGCGTGATCCCGCGTTCAATCATCATCGCAGCATCATTTTGTGCGAGCGCGAGCTGTGTACCGCTCGTGCATGCGCAGTCCTATCCCGCGAGACCCGTGCGTATCCTCGTCGGTATACCGCCGGGCGGCGGTGTCGATGTTCTGGCCCGCGCTGTTGCATACAAACTCAGCGAGCGCTGGGGCCAGTCCGTCATCGTCGACAACCGCACCGGCGCGGGCGGTGCGATTGCGATGGAACTGGTGGCGCAGGCGAGCGCCGATGGCTATACGCTGCTCGCCGGCAGCACGGGCACCATAGCCACCGCCTCCGTGCTGAAGAAAGTCGCATTCGACACGCGCAGGGCCTATGCGCCGGTGATAGAAATGAACTCGCAGCCGTATCTGCTGGTCGTCGGGCCTTCGCTGAAAGTTAATTCGGTCAAGGAATTGATTGCGATTGCAAAGAGCAGGCCCGGTGCGCTTAACTATGCATCGACCGGTGTGGGATCCGGGTCGCATCTGGGCATGGAGTTGTTCAAGTACATGGCGGGAGTCGACATCGTGCATGTCCCGTACAAGGGACTGGTGCCGGCGATGATAGATGTGACCGGCGGCCAGATACAGCTGGCGCTGGGCGCCGCGCTTACGCTGTCGCCATTCGTCAAGAACGGCAGGATCAAAGCGCTCGCCACCGGCGGTAGCCGGCGCTCGCAAGCGTATCCGGACTTGCCGACGGTTGCGGAATCGGGTCTGCCCGGGTTCGAACGCAGCAATTCATACGCGGTGTTCGCGCCAGCCGCGACCGCACCGGCTATCGTTCAGGCGCTGAACCGCGAGATCAGCCGCATACTCACTTTGCCCGACGTGCAGGAAAAGTTCGCCGCCGATGGCGCCGAACCGGCGATGCCCAATACGCCGGCGCAGTTCAAAGATGCATATTCGAAGGAAGTTGCGAAGTGGGAGAAGTTTTTCAAAGCCACAGGCATCAAAATATAGGAGCACACACCATGACGATTGCACGCCAACTGGCGGAGCGCATTTCCGCGCTGCGCTATGAAGACCTCCCGCCTGACGCCATCTACTGGAGCCGCATAGGGCTGCTGGATACGATAGGCGTGACACTGGCGGGAGCGGTCGAGCATGCACCGCGCATCCTCGAAGATGCGCTTGAACTGCAGGGAGGCGGCGGCAGCAGCCTGATACTCGGCAGCACACGGCGCGTCTCGTGTCTCGATGCGGCATTGATCAACGGCACTGCCGCACACGTGCTCGATTTTGACAACGCCACCAACACCATGTTCGGACATGCCTCGGCGACCATGATACCGGCGCTGCTGGCGGCCGCCGAAGCGCACCAATGCAGCGGGCGCGATCTGCTGGTCGCGCACGTCGCCGGATTTGAGGCCGGCGCACGCATGGGGCATGGCCTGAATCTCTACCACTACAACAAGGGCTGGCACCCGACGTCGACGCTGGGGGTAATCGCGGTCGCCGCTGCGTGCGCGCGTCTGCTCAGACTGTCCGTCGATCAGACCGAAACCGCGCTCGCAATCAGCGCCTCGCTCGCCGCCGGCATTAAGGCCAATTTCGGCACCATGACCAAATCGCTGCATTCCGGGCAGTGCGCGCGCGGCGGCCTGATGGCTGCATTGCTGGCGCGCAAGGGTTACACCGCGAGCCCCGATGCATTCGAACACGACCATGGATTCTTTAATGTCTACAACGGGTTAGGTAACTACGACGCGGCGCGTATCGTGGCCGATTGGGGCAACCCCTACGATATCGTCAATCCCGGCGCGTGCTACAAACAATACCCAAGCTGCGCCAGTACCCACGCCGCTGTGGATGCGGCACTGATGCTGGCGCGTGAACACGGCCCCTTCAAACCCGGCGCGTTTGCGCGCATCGAATCGTGGACCTACGCCGGACGGCTCAAGCATACCAATCGCCCCGTTCCGGAAAGTGCGCTCGACGCCAAGTTCAGCGTCCAGTATTGCGTGGCGCGTGCGCTGTTGTCGAGTAAAGTGCTGCTCGAACACTTCGAAGGCGAAGCGCATCTCGATCCCGCCGTGCGCGAACTGCTGCCGCGTGTGCATGCCACGCCCTATACGGAAAAATTTTTCCCCGGCGGCAGCCATGTCGGCGCTGAAGTGAAGATCACGCTGACCGATGGCAGGGAATATGCGGCGCGCCTCGAAAAACCGCTTGGGCGTACTGCCCAAAACCCGATAGCTCTTGAGCAGATGAAAGCCAAGTTTGCAAACTGTGCGTTGCGCGTGCTCGCGCCGAATGCGGTGACGGAGGTGTTGCGCATGGCGGAGTCTTTTGAGAACGTAAATGCGGTGCGGGAGTTCACTACGTTGCTGGAGTCAGCATAGGCAGTTTTATCCTTACTCCCTGCTGATCGAATAATTGCGCGGCGGACCCGTCGGGCGTAACGTATGGTCCGAGAGAATGATGGAGATTGTCGGTCTGGTAACAGGCGTCGAATTGACGAGCCGCAGAATTCGACGAAGAAAGCAACCAAACTTTTAAACAATACACGTAGATTTTCTAGAAATGACGCTCAATGCCATTCCACGCTGGTTAGCGGTGGCATCCGTGACAGCTATCAGTATGGTAAGCATACTATCCGTAATGCGATTGGCAAAGTATGGAGAGGTATGGTGGATCATCGCTATTCCTGTTCTCCCCAAAATACCAAGCACTCCAGCGGCGTCTTTACGTCCTTGTGCTTATAGCGCTTCACGATCTTGCCTTTGGGGCTGACGATCTCGGTGGCGAACAGGCAAGGGCGGTGCAAGTTTAGCCATGGATTGAAGCTCTGTTGATAGAAAAGGTTGATGGGTTCAGCATACTTTTGTGGGCTATGGCTGTAGCCCAGGTGCTTGCGTACGACACTGGCGTTTTTGCTCTCTGCCTAGGAGCCTGTCGGGCTTAAAGGAAATCGGCTGCAAAAGCGCCTGGCCGATCCATATTTCGCCGCCTTCTTGACCAATAGAACGACTATTGGCCTGCGAATTCGTCAAAATCTGTCCTCGCCCAGC